>DATLFM010000008.1 GCA_035541015.1 Candidatus Thermoplasmatota archaeon | reverse complement strand
TACCTTGGCGACGTGGACCCGCTCACACTTCCGCCACGCCGACGACGCCCCCGAATCCGCCTTCGAACGTGGCGACCTCGGAGATTCCGGCCTCGCGCATCACGACGATCGTCGTCCAGTCCGTGAACGAAAGGCCGCGGTCGAAGCCGGCGGACATCGCGTGGGTTGCGGAGGCGAACCGTCCCGCGTGGACGCGCTGGACGTCGCGCACGATCGGAGGTTGGCGCGAGCTGCCGAAGGCAAGCTCCATCACGCGGTCCATCGCGTCCTTTCGCCGGATCTTGCGCTGGACGAAATTGAGCGTCTCGGCGAGGACGAAGTCCGACGTCGTAACGTAGCTCCACTCGCGAGCGGCGATCCTGCGAAGGAGCTCGCCGGCCCGCTCGTGGAACCGGTCGCGCGGCGAGGCGAGGGCTACAAATGGGCCCGTGTCGACAAAGAGCGACCGCATGCGCGCTCTACTCTCCGTAGAGCGTCTCGTCGACACGGCTTGCGTCCGTCTCGGGGCCCTCGTCGGGCAGGCTTGCAAGCCAACGCTCGACTTGCTCGGGCGAGGGCGGGGCCCACGCCGCGCGTTTCTGCAAGACCGCCGTCGGGTCCTTCTCCGCTTGGCGAAGGAGGCGGGCGAGCAGTTCGCTCTGGCTGATCCGCTCCCCGGTCTCGGAAAGGACGAGGCCTTGCAGCCGATCGAGCTGCTTTTTGACGTCCTCTTCCACCCGAACTGTTGTTGGCATATACAAGGTGTATATTTGGTATCATATTTGTATTCTTTGGATTCGCAAGCCTTATCCCCCGCTGCTTTTCTGCCGCCGCGATGCGCGTCGCCAAAATCGGGGGATCGTACCTCGACTCGCCGCAACGGTACGCGCACGCCGCGCGCCTTCTGACCGAAGGGCCGCCAAGGCCGCAGGCCGTGGTCGTGTCGGCCATGGCGGGCGTGACCGACGGCATCCTCGCAACTGCTTTCGTGGACGGCCTTTCCGCGCGCGACATGGACGAGCTCCTGGCCTGGGGGGAGGTGGAAAGCGCCCGCGCGATGCATGCCGCGCTGCAAGGCGCCGGGATCGATTCGCACCTTCTCCTGCCCGACGATCCGGCCTGGCCGATCCTCACGGACTCCAAACATGGGGACGCCTCGCCTCGCGGCGAAACGTTCGACCGCCTGCGCGCGGCCTTGGAGCCCCTCCTTGCGAAAGCGGTCACGCCCGTCCTGCCCGGCTTCGTGGGCAAGGACGGCAAGGGCCGCCTCACGACGATGGGCCGGGGCGGAAGCGACCTCACGGCCGTGCTCGTCGCGCGCGCGCTCGCCGCGCAGGAGCTGGTCGTCGTCAAGGGCTCGCGCGGCAGGCCGTTACCGTGGAACGCGCCGGTCAATGGGGACTTCCTGCAGGCAAAGGCCGTCGCGGAGCTGCCCGCCGGGCTTTCCGTTCGGTTTGTGTATCCGGAGCGCGCCGATGGGTGAGAAGAAGAGCGCCGTCACCGCGATGTTCGACCGCATCGCCCCGCGCTACGACCTTGCCAACGCCGTCCTCACCGCCGGCGCCGACGCGAAATGGCGACGGCTCTCGGTGTCTCTGCTTGCGCCCCGCGTGGGCGATCGCGTGCTCGACGTCGGCTGCGGAACCGGCCGCCTCGCGGAAGCGGTGCTGTGGCAGCAACCGACGGCGCGCGTGGTCGCCGTGGACCCCGCGCGCGCCATGGCCCGACGATGCCGGCGCGACGTGCGCGGCGCCGACGTGGCCATGGCCGACGGCGAGCGCCTCCCGTTCCGCGACGCAAGCTTCGACGGTGCGGTCAACGGCTTTGTCCTGCGCAACCTGGAGGACCTGCCCGGTTTCTTCGCGGAGATGCGGCGCGTGCTGCGCCCCGGCGGGCGCCTTGTGAGCTTGGAGATCGCAAAGCCGCGCGGCGCCCTGTACGGCCCCATCCATGGGCTCTACTTCGGACGCCTCGTTCCACTGCTTGGCGGTCTTGTCGGCGGGGATGCGGCCGCATATCGTTATCTCGCGGGGTCTCTGGCGGACTTCCCTTCCCCGGAGGCTCTCTGCGGTCGCATGGAGCAGGCGGGGTTCGAGGCGGAGAGCGTGCCGCTGCAGCGGGGGGCGGTCGTGGCGTACGTGGCGCGGGCGGTCTGAGGGTGAGGCCCCTCGAACGCCTCACACCATTTCCCGCACGTCGGGCGCGTCGCGGTTCTTGTGGATGTGGTAGCCGATCACGGCCAGCGCCAACCCGAGAAGCACGGGCGGGACGCCAAGCGTCCACCCGGCAAACCCGCGCGTTCCGGTGAACATCACAAGCGCGCCCAGGGCCAGGAGGAACAGGCCGCCGACCATGAGGACGGCCGACACGAAACGGGCGTGTTCGGGCAGGGCGTCGGCGCGTGGCAGCGCCGTCATTCCGCCGCCCGCCGGGACCTTCCACTCCTCCCATCCCTCGCGCTCGCGTTCCCCCCGGTAGGCGAGAAGGGCCTCCTCCGTGTCGAACGAGAGGGGCATGGCCTTGTAGCCGCATCGGCCGCAGACGACGGTGCCCATGACGTCCTCGGTCCCTGGAATGAAGGCGTCGCCGGCCCCCACGGAAGGCATGTTCACGTCGGCCGAACCGCAGCGCAGGCAGGCGCGAAGCGTGGAAGTCACGCGCCTCCGAAGCTCCGACGGGTCATAAGCATGAGGGTGACCGGCAATACATTGATGCAACCACTGCTCTTCTCGGGGGCGCCCGATCGGGCAAAAGGGAGGCCAATCCGTGCACGCCCGCAGCATCCGAGCTTCGACCCTTGCCTGCCTTGTGTTGACTGCCGCGACCCTCGGAGCCGGGACGCACGTCGCCGGCCAACCCGAATGCGTCTCCGAAACGGTCGGACCGCTTTTCGGATACGCTTGCGCGGACGCCAATCCCGATGGGCCGGCCGCATCGGCGGGAATCTGCAGCGCCGCCATCGGGGCGGGGAGGGAAACGAGCTTGCCGTGTGTGGAATACGGTGCGATGCCTTGCGGTCACGCGACCCCCGAGGCGGCCTCGCAGCGCTGCGACGTTCACCCGCCAAAGGGCGGAGGCCTGACGGACGCTTGGCTTGACACGTGGGGTGACGTCATGTTCGGTCCTCTCGACATGCAAGCCCACCCGCTGCTCTTGAATGGGTACGGCCTTTCTGCCGACGGGGACGGCGTGCTGACGTGGAACGGATTGGCCGTCGCGACCTGCGTGCCGTTGCAGCTTCCGGGAGACGGAGGAACCGTCTTGGACGGGTGCGCAAGCGCGCTTGCCGCCGGTCTGCTGCCGGGAACCTACGTGGCGCAACTTTCGTTCACGAACCCGCAAAACGCGTTTGTGGGAGACGGTAGCGGTCTCTCGGGATTGGACGCTTCCGCGATCGCGTCGGGAACGCTCCCGGGCCCGCGATTGGCGGGCACGTACGGCGAAACCCTAGCGTTCCCCAACGCGGGCAATTCCTTCGCGGGCGCGTTCGACGGCTCGTTCGCGGGTACGTTCACGGGGGCTGCGGACGGATCGTTTGCGGGCACGTTTGCCGGCGCCGCGGACGGGTCCTTCACCGGGACGTTCACGGGCGCGGCGGACGGGTCGTTTGTCGGGACCTTCTCGGGGGACGGGTCCGGCCTTGCGGACGTTACCGCATCGAGCGTCGCACCCGGCTCCGTCACGGCAGCCGGCATCGGGGAACCTTGCCCGGCCGGATACGTTCTCAAGCGCATCGACGGCGCGTGGCAGTGCGATCGTCCGCAGGACGTCGTCGCTCGCCAGACGAAGGAGAGTTCGCCTCTCACGTCGGCGTGCGCGATCCTCGAGAAGGCCGTGCTCCAAGTTCCCATCCCCACGGCCGGGACCGTCGTCGTGCGCGGTATCGCCGCTGTCGCCCTTCAACACACCTCCGGCCAACGGGACGAACTCCGGCTTTCCCCGATCAAGCTCCCCGGGACGGCGCCCGGTTGTCTGCAAGCGCTTGCGGACAACAGCCCGTCGGCCGTCTCACGGCACACGGTCCCCGCCGGGCTTCCTTCCGCCAACGATTACGAGGCGACGTTGCCGCTGCATGCGACGTTCGAGGTGGAACCATCGGGAGCGGGAAGCGTCCTTTCCATCGGCCTTGCCGCGTGGATGCGCGAGGGAGGCGACGGCCTTGGCTTGGACAAGGTGCTTTCCTACTCCTTCGACGCCACGTTCGCCCCCGAGTAACCTTTATTCGCTGCTTGCGCGTGCCCATGGCAATGGGCTACGCGGACCTGCGCGAATTCCTCGCCGACCTCGACAAGCGAGGCGAGCTCGTCCGCGTCCGGGCGCCCGTGGATCCCGTCCTCGAAATGGGCGAGATCGCCGACCGGCTGGCCAAGCGGCGAGGCGGCGGACCGGCGGTCCTCTTCGAAAACCCGATCGGCTCTACGATCCCCGTCGCGATGAACCTCTACGGGACGCCCGCGCGCGTTCGGCTGGCCGTGGGTGATCGCGATCCCCGCGCCATCGGCGCGTCGCTTGCCGCCTTCGCGCAGCCCGAGGTGCCGCACTCGTTGCGGGAGGGCTTCGAGGCGTTCATGAAGATGAAGGACCTCGTCGTCTTTCCCCCGAAGGGCGTGCGCTGGGGCGATTGTCAAGCCGTTGTGAAGCAAGGCGCCGACGTTCGGCTGTCGGAGCTTCCGATCCTCAAGACCTGGCCGCTCGACGGCGGGCGCTACGTCACGCTTCCGCTTGTCATCACAAGGGATCCGGAAACGGGCAAGCGCAACGTGGGAACGTACCGCATGCAGGTGCTCGACGAGCGCCGCACGGCCATGCACTGGCAGACCCACAAGGGCGGCGCCATCCACTACCAGAAGGCCGAGGCGCGCGGCGAGCGTTTGGCCGTGGCCGTGGCCATCGGCGCAGACCCAGCCACGATGCTCGCGGGCATCCTGCCGGCGCCCGACGGGATCGACGAGTTCCTCTTCGCGGGCTACCTGCGCGGAGCCCGCGTGCCGCTTGTCAAGTGCAAGACGGTCGACCTCGAGGTTCCCGCCAACGCGGAGATCGTCCTCGAAGGATACGTGGAGCCGGGCGAGCGCGTCCGCGAAGGACCGTTTGGCGACCACACGGGCTACTACAGCATGCCCGACGACTTTCCGGTCTTCCACGTCACGGCGCTCACGCACCGGCGCGACCCGATCTACCCGGCCACCATCGTCGGCAAGCCGCCGATGGAGGACGGCCACATCGGCAAGGCCATCGAGCGCATGTTCCTGCCCCTCATCCGCTTGCAGCTCCCCGAGATCGTGGACATGAACCTGCCCGTGGAGAGCGTGTTCCACAACCTCATGATCGTCTCCATCAAGAAGCGCTATCCGGGCCATGCCCGCAAGGTCATGGCCGGCCTGTGGGGCATGGGGCAGCTCATGTTCACGAAGATCATCGTCGTCGTCGACGACGACGTGAACGTGCACGACCTTCGCGAGATCCTATGGGCGTTCCCCGGCCGCTACGACCCGGGCCGCGACACGTTGCTTCTCGACCGGATGCCAACGGACACGCTCGACCACGCCGCGCCCATCCGCGACCTCGGCGGCAAGCTTGGCATCGACGCGACGAAGAAGTGGCCCGAGGAGGGTTACACCCGCGAGTGGCCGCCCGTGATCGAGATGGACGAGGAGACGAAGGGCAGGGTGGACGCGCGGTGGAAGGAGTACGGGCTCCCCGACCCGGCGGGCGCGCGTTGAAAAAAGCGAGGAAACGATTCAAGAAGGTCCCTCCGGATCGGCGGACCCGGAGGCTGATTCCATCTCGAACCCGCGCACGGCCCGCGCCCTGCTTGCGACCGCCGCTTTGCTCCTTCCCGCACTCCTGGTCGTCCCGCCCGCCGTGGCGCAGGACCCAGGCCGCGTTGTCGTGGCCTTCGACGACCTCCCCGCGGGGACGGTCGTGGGGGGGCTCCTCCTGAACGGGCGCGTCGTCCAGGCCGATCCCGTGCTGCGCTTTGCCGTGGTGGATGTCCCGTCGGCCTCGCAGGCGCTTGCCTTGGCCCGCGGGATCCCCGCGGTGCGCTACGCCGAGGTCGAAGGCACGTACGAAGCGTACTTCACCCCGAACGACCCCCGATTCGCGCAGCAGTACGGGCCCGCGCGCATCGGCCTGCCCGAGGCGTGGGACCTCGGCCTTGCCACGACGAAGTCCGTCTGCATCGTGGACACGGGCACGCGCTGGACCCACGAGGACCTCGCGGGCTCGTACGTCGCCGGGCGCGACGAGGTCAACAACGACGACCTCCCCGACGACGACCACGGTCACGGCACGCATGTCGCCGGCACCGCGCTCGCCCGCATCCACAACGGCGTCGGCGTGGCCGGAGCCGCAAACGCGCCCCTCTACGTCTCGAAGGTGTTGTCCTCCCAGGGCTGGGGCACGTGGGGATGGGTTGCCTCGGGCATCCGCTGGTGCGCCGACGCGGGCGCGGATGTCGTCAGCATGAGCCTGGGCGGCGGCTTCTCGCAGATCGTCGAGGACGCGGTCGCCTACGCGGCCGGCAAGGGCGTTCTCCTCATCGCCGCGGCTGGCAACTCGGGCTACTACGGCCAGTGCATCGAGTGCGTGGGCTGGCCTGCCGCCTCGCCGCACGTCGTCGCCGTCGGCTGCACGGACCAGACGGACCAAGCCTGCTTCTTCACCTCGCTCGGCGGCCCGGTGGAGATCGCGGCGCCCGGCTACCAGATCGTTTCCACGGCCGCTCCGGACCTCCCCACGAGCGGGTGCGGTGGCGGCGGCCAGAAGTACTCCACGTGCAGCGGAACGAGCATGGCCACGCCGCACGCCTCGGGCCTTGCGGCCCTCGTTTGGGGCCACGCGCCCTCGCTCTCCGCCTGCCAGATCCGGCACGTGCTCCGACTCACGGCCACCGACCTTGGCCCGGCCGGATGGGACGAGACGTTCGGCTACGGCCTCGTTCAGGCCCGCGCGGCGATCGACCTTGCCGTCGCGGTCGAGCAGGGAACCGAAAGCCTGCCGTCCCGGTGCGACTTCACCCCCCCGACCTGCGTGCTTGCCGCGCCGGCCAACGAGGCGCGCGTTTCCGGACTTGTCACCGTCCGGGCCACGACGGCAGCCGGCGTCGCGCCCGTCGTCGCCGCCGACTACGTGCTGAACCGCGCAGGCGTCGCGTCACCGCTTGCCGAGGTCGCCGGCGGGGCCTTCGAAGGCGCGCTTGAAACCGCTACCGTGGCCGAGCGCTGGCACCGCCTGTCCGTGCGCTGCATCGACGCCGACGGCTTTGCGTCGGGCCGCGCCGCGTGGGTGCTCGTCGACAACCTGCCGGACCCCGTCGTCCGCATCGTGTTCGACGGCGTCGGCGGCCGGGGCGATCGCCTCCGCGTGGACGGCGAGATTGCGCCCCTGTTCCCCACGAAGGCGGCCCTTTGGCCCATGCAACCGGTGATCGTGCAGGCCGAGTCCCGCGTCGGGGATCCCAACCCGAAGCTCGAGCTTGGCATCTTCTGCTTCGGATGGACGTCGTACTGGGGCTGGTACGGTGGCTTCAAGCGGCTGCGCGAGAACCCGCAGGGCGGACACGACTACTACTACAACTGGAACACGGCCACCGAGCTTGGCAACGAGTGCGCGCTCGTGCCGTGGATCGAGGACGCCGGCGGCTACGCCTACGACGTCGACTTCGTGGTGGTGGGCGGTTTCCACTTCGCCATGGGCGCCCCCTCGGGCGGCGGGCCCGCGCTTCCGCCGGTCGAGTTGCTTCGGGACGCGGCGGTCGCCGCCGCGCTTCGGGGCTAGGATCCGGCACCCTCGGGCGCGCGCCCCGTGCGCGCGTCCGCGGGGCGTGCGAGCAAGCTGGAACAAAGCTTGCCCCCTGCGCCGCCTCCTTCTTGCCGGCGGCCGCGTGGAGGGTCGCCGGTGAGACCATGCGGGGACGCAGGAACCCGGAAGCAGGCCGGTGGAGGATCGTGGGCTTCGTCGCGATGGCGGTCCTGGCCGCCCAGGCAGTCGCGGTGCCGGCAGCCTCGGCAACCCTCCTGTCGCCCGAGGTCGACGCCGACGAGTGCAAGAACATCAAGGGACGCAAGAAGTGCTACGGCGGCTCCAGCGAATCGTACTGCGCCGTCGACTACTACGATCCCTACAACGGCGGCGGCGTCGACACGGCCGAGTGCCTGTTCAAGTGCGCCGCCAACAGCGTGATCGTCGTCCTGCTGTGGGCCTACGACAGCGACGCGGGAAGCTCCGCGTCGGCCGAATGCAGCAAGCTTGCCAAGTGCGCGCAGGACGCTCGCACGTGCACCGCTGCGGCGCGCACCGTCGCGGGCAAGATCGGGGAATGCTTCGGCTACGCGGACGAGACGTGGGAATCCGGCTTCTTCCTGTACTGCGAGGACGTCGGCGCGCAGACGGGCGAGTTCTGCAAGAACTTGAGCCAGTACGTCGCCGCGCTCAAAAAGGTCTGCTGGGCCATCCCCGGAGGCTCCGAGGAAGTGGGCGCGGCGACCTCGCGCGGCGGCGTCGGCCTTTGAGCGTCCCGTCCGGCGGCGCGGCCGGCGGGCTCAACCGTTCACGATCGCGCCGCCGTTTGGATGCAGCACCTGACCGGTGATGTACGAGGCGTCGTCGCTTGCCAAAAAGACGTAGCATGGCGCCACCTCGTCCGGCTCCCCGGGACGGCTCATGGGGTAGTTGGAGCCGAAGGTCGCCACGTCCTCGGCAGGGAAGGTGGCGGGGATCAGCGGCGTCCAGATGGGGCCCGGCGCCACGGCGTTCACGCGGATGCCGCGCTCGACGAGGAGGCCCGACAGGGATCGCGTGAAGGTGACGATGGCGCCCTTGGTCGCCGAGTACGCAAGGAGCTTCGGGTTGCCCTTGTAGGCCACGACGGAGGTGGTGTTGATGACCGACGAACCCTCGCGCAAGTGCGCAAGCGCGTGCTTCGTGAGGAAGAAATAGGAGTACATGTTCGTGCGGAACGTCCGGTCGATCTCGGCGGCCGTGATCTCTTCGAGCGTCTCGTGGCGGTGTTGCTCGGCCGCGTTGTTCACGACGACGTCCAGGCGACCCAACTCGTGCACCGTCCGCTCGACGTGCGCTTGGCAGACGCCCTCGTCGCCGACGTCGCCGGGCAGCAGGAGCGCGCGGCGGCCCTCCTTCTCGACCGCGCGGGCCGTCTCCTTGGCGTCGTTGTGCTCCTCGAGGTACGCGATCGCCACGTCGGCTCCCTCCTTGGCAAAGAGGGTGCAAACGGCGCGGCCGATGCCCGAATCCCCGCCCGTCACGACGGCGGCCTTGCCCGCAAGCTTGCCCGCCGCACGGTAGCCCGCTCCGCGGTAGCGCGGGCGCGGCCGCATCTCGCTCTCGCGGCCGGGCTGCCGTTCCTGCGTTTGGGGCGGGCGGGTCTGCTCCGGGGCCATGGCCGCACGGTTGTCGCGCGGTCGGCATGGGCCGTTTGGGACGGGGCGCGGTGGCGAGCCGGCGCTCGAGCGATGGATCACAGAAAAGGAAGACGGGCGGGGCGTCTCGCCCCGCCGCGGGCCGAAATTGCCCCCTAGAAGTCCATTCCGCCGGGGCCGCCGTGGCCGCCGGCCTCGCCGCCCTTGCCGGGCTCGAAGTGCTTGGCCGCGATGATGTCGTCGATGCGCAGGATCATCGTGGCGACCTCGGTCGCGCTCTGGACGGCCTGGGTCTTCACGCGGACGGGCTCGAGGACGTTTGCCTTCCACGAGTCGACGACCTTGCCGGAGTCGAGGTCGATGCCGGCGAACTTCTGGCCCTTCTCGTGGGCCGAGCGGAGGTCGACGAGCACGTTGATGGCGTCAAGGCCGGCGTTCTCGGCAAGCGTGCGGGGGATGATCTCCACCGCGTCGGCGAAGGCCTCGATGGCCAGCTGCTCGCGGCCGCCGACGGAGGCGGCGTACTTGCGGAGCGCGAGCGCGACCTCGATCTCGGGCGCGCCGGCCCCGGCCACGATCTTGCCGTAGCGGATGGCCGTCGCGACCACGCCGATCGCGTCGTCGAGGTTGCGCTCGACCTCGTCGATGACGTGCTCGCTGCCGCCGCGGACGAGGATCGTCACGGCCTTGGCGCCCTTGGCGCCGGAGACAAACGTGAGGGCGTCCTCGCCGATCTTGCGCTCCTCGACCGTGCCGGCCTTGCCCAGGTCCTCGCGGGTGAGGTCCTTGAGGTTCGTGACGACCTTGCCGCCGGTGGCGCGCGCGAGCTTGTTCATGTCCTTCTCGCTCACGTTCTTCACGGCGTAGATGCCCTCCTTGGCGAGGTAGTGGGCCGCAAGATCGTCGATCGACTTCTGGCAGAAGAGCACGTTTGCGCCGCTTCCCTTGACCTGGTCCACGAGGCGGCGGATCGTGTGCTCCTCCTCGTCCAGGAACGCCTGGAGCTGCGAGGGGTCCGTGATCTCGATCTTGGCCTCGACCTCGGTCTTCTTGATCTCAAGGGCCGCGGAGACGAGGGCGATCTTCGGGCTCTCGACGGCCTTTGGCATGCGCGTGTGGACGCGCTCCTTGTCGAGTACGACGCCCTGGATGAGCTCCGTGTCCGACACGGAGCCGCCCTTCTTCTTCTCGATCTTGATGTTGTCCTTGTCGACCGTCCACTTTCCGCCGCTCTCGTCGGAGACGGCCGCGACGGCCTTCACCGCGATCTGGGCGAGAAGCTCGGCGAAAGGAGCGCTGCCCTTGCTCGCAAGCGAGGTGCGGGCGATGCGCTCGAGCGTCTTCGTGTCCTTGATGTCGACGGACTGGGCCAGGCCCTCGAGCGTCTCGACGGCCTTGTCGCTTGCCAGGCGGTAGCCCTGGGTGATGAGCGTGGGGTGGACGTCCTCGATGAGGTCCTCGGCCTTCTTCAGGAGCTCGCCGGCCAGCACGACGGCGGAGGTCGTTCCGTCGCCGCACTCCTGCTCCTGCGTCTTGCTCACTTCGATGATCATCTTCGCCGTGGGGTGCTCGACGTCGATCTCCTTGAGGATCGTCGCGCCGTCGTTCGTGATGACGACGTCGCCCATCGAGTCCACGAGCATCTTGTCCATGCCCTTGGGGCCAAGGGTCGTGCGGACGGCCTCCGCGACGGCCTTTGCGGCCAGGATGTTGTTGCTCTGCGCGCCGCGTCCGCGCTCGCGCTTCGTGCCTTCCTTCAGGATGATCACGGGTTGGTTGCCCATCATGGTGCATTCCTCCGAAACGTTACTTCACTCGAACGGGTGTCCCCTCGTCCTTCTTCGGCTCCTCGCGCTCGATCGTGATGTCGAGGACGCCGTTGTTGAAGGTCGCGTCGGCCGTCGTGGGCACGACGCGGCAGGGGAGATGGATTTCCTTGAAGTACTTGCGGCCCGCGTCCACGCGCACGATGGCGCGGTCGGGGGTCACTTGGAGGCGGATGTCCTCCTTGGGCACGCCCGGGATCTCGACCGTGATGGAGACGCTCTTGTCGTGCTCGATCACGTCGGCCAGGGGCTCGCGGGCGTCGCCCACGTCCGGGGCGGTGTGGAACTTCGTGAGCTTGGTGTCGCCAAACTCCTGGAATTGCGGGCGCCCATCGGGGCCCACGCGGAGGCTAAAGCCGTAGACAAACGGCTGCTTGTCGGGCAGGCGGCCGACCTTGCCCATCTGATCGGTCATCTCCCGGAGCATGCGGTCCATCATGTGGCGCATGCGCTCGAACTCGCGGTCGAGGTCGCCAAAGGCGAACGGAAAGCCTCCGAGGCCGAAGGGGTCGTGAGGCTCCCGCGCCTCGCGCTTGCGCTTCTCGTCGGGAAAGTCGGCCAACGTGACACCTCCGGGAAGCGGGTAAAGGAAAGCTTCTATATAAAACTAACTCTGGCCTGCGCTTCGATACAAACGTATCGGTTTGTGCCGGGTCCCTGGCGGACGAGCCGGGCGCCTACTGGACGACGACGTTGTCGACGACCCAGCCGAGGAAGTTGTTGCCCGTCCCGTCCATGGAGTCGAACATGAACCGAACCTGCGTGCCCTCGCCGCGGAAGCTTGCGAGGCTCAAGGAGACCGTCACGGGGTTCGGCTCGTTGAGGCTGCGCGCGTCCCGCTGCCACAGGCTTGCCCAGTGCGTGCTCGGCGTGCGGACCTCCACGCGCATGACGTCGTAGACGCCCGAAGCGCTTTCCTTGACGTAGCGGGTCGTGAAGTTGAGGGTCGGCGCGGTCGAGTTCGTAAGGTTGACCGCCGGCGCCACGGCGCGACCCCACGTACGCCCGCCGGTGGCGTACTGGCAGCTGCTCGCGAGGTTGTACTGCAACGCGCTCGAGCCCCCCGCCCCGCCCCCGCAGTCGCTCCCGACGCGCCAGAGGCCCGACAGCGTCCAACCCGCCGGCACGGACGATCCGCCGAAGCTTTCGCTCACCGTGCGCCTTGAGCCCGCCGAGGTCGGGCGCACGTGCGTCGAGCTTCCGTCCGGATTGAGGCAATCGACCTGGTCGTACTCGTTCGGATGCATGTGGACGTAGTCGCGGTACACCTTCCACTCGGAGGGCGGCCGGCCCAGCGTGCGGGCGAAGGTGCCCTCGACGGAGCGCACGTTGAGCGTGCTCACGCAGTGGACCTGGTCGGGCGTGAACTTGTAGCTCATGATGTCGTACCAGGGGAACGTGGTGGATCGGAAGTCGCCCGCGTCGCCCGTGTGGCCGATGCCAAGGCAGTGCCCGAACTCGTGCGCGTTCAAGTCGAACATGCGGTGCTGTCCGAACTCGTTGACGGCGAAGTTCGTGTTGAGGACAAAACAGATGTTCTCCGTCGCGTCGCGGCAGGTCGTGACCTTCATGGCCCAGCCCGAGCCGGGGTGCTGGTGCCAATCGGGCGGAAGCGTCGGAGCGGCCCGGGCGGCGCCCGCAAGAGGCCCGTCGGCAGGCGGCGAGGACGCCGCCGAAGCGGCCGAGAGCGCCTGCAGAAGCGGATCGATGCCCTGGCAAGCGAGGTAGTCCCACGAGACGCCGATGCCAAGGAGAAGAACGGGGTTGTATTCGGCCGAGAGGACGACGATCTCCGGGTCCGCGACCGCGGCGACCGTCGGCACGTCCACGCCGACCGTGTAGCGGTGGATTTCGAGGTTCGAGGCAAGCCACGGCGCGCCCAACTGGAGAATCCCGTCTTCCCAGGCGTCGATCGACTTCTCGATCGCGTGGAGCCGCGGAAGCACGTCGGCGGCGGCCGGTGGGACGATGAGCACGTCCAGGACGTGCGTGTCCCAGTAGAACAGGATGACCTCGTGGTAGAGGTCGTCGTCGAAGTTTGCGGCGGCCAGGGGCCCCGCGGCAAGCAAGGCTGCGAGCGCGACACCGACCTTCCGACCGACTCCCATGGCTAGGCCTCCACCCGAGCGACAGCCAGGGGGCTCAAGAATGTTTTGCGCAATCCGTATTTGAAACAACGGTCGGGTGGCTCAGCCGCGTCGTCGGCGGGCGCGCATCGCCTCGCGTCCCCGCTCCATCGACCGGCCCAGGGAGCGGCTCGTGCCGCCGGCCCAGAGGTGGTCCGAGAAGAGGAGGAAACCCGCCGCCGCGAAGCAAAGGACCACGAGGCCCCCCATGGTGGCCCCGCTGCCGCCCACGGGGCTTGCCGCGCCGAAGGTGGCGCGCGAGAGCAGGCCCACGAGGATCATGCCGATGAGAAGGACGGACCACAGGCAGAAGGCGAGTCCTGCCGTCAGGAGGGGGCGACGCGCCGCGAACTGGCGGACGAGAAGCGCAGGCGCGCCCGCGAACGTCCCGCACAGCGCAAGGTAGGCGAAGCCCACCGCCGCGCGGGCGGGGTCGCGCGTCACGTCGAGCTCGGTGGGCGCGTGGAAGGACTCGAGCAGCAGCAGCAGGCCGACCGCCGTCAAGGCGAGCAGCAGGGCCGCGACGCTAGGCTTCACGGGAGCAGTATTGAAGCGGCCGGGATAAAATCGGGACGTTTGCCCTCGATTCCGAAAAGCGCCCGCTGGCAAGCGGGCTCGTTTCGCCCCAAACGCTCAAATAGGATCTTCCCTCCTAGGTCGCCCCATGGAAATGGAGCGCAAGGAAAAGTGCGGGGTCGCGGGCGTCGTGCTGCCCGCCGGCCACGCCGCGCCCCTTCTGTACTATGCGCTCATGGCGCTGCAGCACCGCGGCCAGGAGTCGGCCGGCATCGTCGTCCACGACGCGGGCGCCACCCGCGCGCACCGCGGCATGGGGCTTGTGGAGAACGTCTTCTCGCCCGAGGTGCTCGCCCGCCTCACGGGATCCCGGGGCATCGGGCACGTGCGCTACAGCACGACGGGCGGATCCGTGATCGAGAACGCGCAGCCCGTCCTCGTCTCTTCGGCCTTTGGTGACATCAGCCTTGGCCACAACGGCGACATCGCGAACTCGCGCGAGCTGCGCGAGAGCCTGCAGGCCAAGGGTTGGGCCTTCCTCTCCACGACCGACTCCGAGGTCGCCGTGCGCATGCTCGCCAACGCGCTTGCCGAGACGAAGGACCCCGTCCGCGCCATCCGCCGCACGATGGGCGAATGGACGGGCTCCTACTCGCTTGCGCTCATGATCGGGGACACGGTGTACGCCGTCCGCGACCCGCTGGGCATCAAGCCCCTCTGCTACGGCGAGCTTCCCGGCGGCGGCTTCGTCGCGGCCTCCGAGAGCGTCGCGCTCGACATCCTTGGCGCCACGTTCGTCCGGGACCTTGCCCCGGGCGAGATCCTCGAGATCGGCACGGCCGGCGTGAAGAGCCACGCGCCCGCGGCCTCCAAGGAGAAGGCGCACTGCCAGTTCGAGTACGTGTACTTCGCGCGCGCGGACTCCGTGATCGACGGGCGCCACGTGTACGACGTGCGCATGCGCTTGGGCGAGATCCTCGCCAAGGAGGCGCCCGTCTCGGCCGACATCGTCACGGCCGTGCCCGACTCGGGACGCACGCACGCGCTCGGCTTTGCCCAGGCCGCGGGCATCCCGTTTGCCGAGGGCCTCATGAAGAACCGCTACGTGCACCGCACCTTCATCATGCCCGGCCAGGAGCACCGCCAGGTGGGCGTGAAGCTCAAGCTCAACGCCGTGCCAAGCGTCGTGAAGGGAAAGCGCGTCGTGCTCGTCGACGACTCGATCGTGCGCGGCACGACCATGCGCCGCATCGTGCAGATGCTGCGCGACGCCGGCGCGCGCGAGGTCCACGTTCGCATCGGAAGCCCGCCCATCAAGTCGCCCTGCTACCTTGGCATCGACATGCCCACGCGCGAGGAGCTCGTCGCCTCGTCAAAGTCGATCCCCGAGATCGCCGCGATGATCGGCGCCGACAGCCTCGCCTACCTCTCCGAGAAAGGCCTCGTCGAGGCCATCGGCATCCAAAAACGCGACCTTTGCCTGGGATGCCTCACGGGCGAATATCCGGTAAAGATTCCCGGCGAGAAGGTGCGCGGGCCGCAGGAGCTGCCGGCGTAAGGATCCTGGCCAGCGCGAGCAACCCGCGCGGCGTCGCGCGAAGCCCGCCTTCGGCGCTGGATTCGATCCATCCGATCCGGCGAAGCGTCCCGACGCGCTCGCAAACCGTCGACGGGGCAAGGCCAAGCTCGCGCGCCGCCTGCACCTGCGTGATGCCGCGCCGGTCGCCGACGAAGCGGGCAAACTCGACGGTGGAGTCGCCAAGCGCCGCGGCCTGCGCCTGGTCCATCGTCGTCGCCGAATCGGCCGCGCCCGCCGCGAAGTAGACGCGGCCGCGGGGCGTCGCCTTTGCGACCACGAAGCCGTGGCGCTCGAGCGTCCGCAGGTGGTAGGCAACGGTCGTCGGGTGGACGCCCAAGGCGCGGGCGATCGGGGAAGCACGCGCGGCCGGAGTTTCGCCCACGAGCTCGAGCACCCGCGCGCGCATCTCCTGCTGCGCGACCGCTTCGCGGCGAAGACGCGAGTAGACCGCGACCGCGGCCAAGAGGAGCGCGCCCGCGCCCGTGAGCAAGGAGATCGTGTCCCCGCGGAAGTCCGCGACGGTCGATGGGAAGGCGTTCGCAGAGGCCTCCGGCGCGCGGGCGAGAGCGTGGCCGTGCGGCCGCGCCTGCACGGAGCCATGCTCCGTCCGCTCGCCGTCCGCAGCGACCGCCGCGTCGAGGTCACGAGCGTCCGACCCCGCGGACTCGTCGAAGGAAGGAAGCGCGGAGGCGACCGGCGCGTGCGCATCGTCCACGAGCAGGCGCGCGAGATGCCGCAAGGTCGGCGGCGACTGCACGTCGACGAGCGGGAGCTCCCGCAGCGCGGAAAGGTCCTGGTCGAGAAGGGGAGCCGCTTCGTCGGGCAGCGGAGCCAGCACGGAGCGGACGTCCACTTGGACGACCTCGTGGGCGACCGGCCATTGCGCCCGGCTTGCGCCGACCCCGTTTGCCCCCGCGAAGGGCTCGTTGGAGGCCGCGACCGCCGCCGCGAGGCCGGGCGGGCGCGCGACGAAAGGCCCGGCGGCGGCCTTGGCCGCAGCGTCGGCTTCGTGCCATTTGAGATCGGCTCCGGCAGCCGACGCAATCCCCGGCAGCGCGGCCAGGAGGGCCAAGAATACCGACGCGGCGAGAACGGACCGTTGCATTCCGATCTTCCTTCGCTCCGCGCCAAGCTTAAACGTTCTATGACAAGCCGCGCTCAATTCGGTCGGGCGAGGAGAAGCGTTAAGACGGGAGAGCAGACGGATTCGGCCGGCGACGGAAGGAATTCAAGCCTCGCGAAGGGGAGCCCGCGGGTCGGTGTGACGCTTGGAGAAGACCGGATCCCGGGTCGCCGTGCTTCGGATCGCGATTGTCGTGTCGATGGCGCTTGCCAGCATGGCGCCGGGGGCCTCGGGGGACCCCGCGGAAACGTATGTTCCGTACCGCCAGGCCATCGTGGCCTCCGCCGGATGGGGCAACGGCGCGTACCCCGAGCCCAACCAGCCGGAGGACCGAGTGGGCCTTTGGACGAGCGCGACGACGTCGATGCGGCGCGCATACCTCGACGCGCACGTCCTGCAGGAGGCCGTGCCTCCGACGGCGGTCCCGGGCGTGGGAACGATCGCCGCCGTCTACCGCATCTTTGCGCATTACGGCGTCTGGAGGGACTGCAACGAAGACCGGTTCATGGGCGCGCCGGGCGCCCTCGAATACGGTAGTCGCCTGTTCGTAACGCCGCGGACGCTCATCGTCAACGCGAACTGCCCCATCGTGGAAGGCGAGCAAGGGCACAACGACGGCGCCACCATCCGCGAGCTGCGCTGGTTCGTGTCCGAACGAGAGGGACCGGCTGACCGGCGGTACGTCGGCTACGCCTGGTCGCGGCTGGGCGGGCCCCACGACGAAGCCCGCCCGTCGTTTGGAGACGTCGTGGCACCGATCCCCATTCCCGGCATCGAGGAAGCGGTCCGCGTCCTTGCCCCCGGTGCCGGAAGCGTCCTCGAGCTCAGGTTCCGCGACGATCGTCCCGCTCCGGTGCGCTCGTCCCCCATGGAGCCGCTCCTCGTTCCGGATCCCCTCCACGCCACGGGTCCCGCCGCATGCGCGGCTGGCGCGTGCCTCGGTTGGTGGAGCGACCCGTTCATCGTCGTCGAGCCTCTCCCCGACGGAAACCTCCGCACGACGCCGGTGGGGCGGATCACGACCTACGGCAGGTCGATTGACGCAGAGGCCGGGGGCGCCGGCTTCCCGATCGCCGGTTGGGACCCGGTCGGAGGCTCCTACCGAATCCGAGACGTCGACGATTTCGGAGGCGTCGACGTCGACGCGCAGGTTCCCTGCGTGGGCGGCGGGGTCCTAACGGACGTGCGCACGGGGTCTGCGGCGCAAGGAGAGATCGCCGTTTCGGGCCAAGGATCCGCCACATCGCGTCCCTGCTTTGGTTCGGGATTGGGCCTTGCCATCGCGCGCGGCGGCGACGCCGCGTGCGACGGTGTGGCCATCGTCTGCATCGCGGTGAGTTCCGATCGGACCGCGCGGTGCGGAGACGCGATCCTGTGCCTTGCCGCGGGCTTCCAGCGAGTGGATTGCGAGACGGCATCCCTGTGCGTCGGCGCCAGCCGAAACGGTCCGGTGGTGGGCACCGAGGTCTGACCGCGCACCGAGGGACAAAGCCGCGGCGGACGCGCGCGGCGGCGGCACGCCGGTGCCCGCGCACGCGCCGCCGCAAACGGGAAACGCTCCCGGACGTCCGACCCAACGTTCTTGACGACGAACGTCCGTGCCCGCGCGATGCCGATCGAAGTCGCCGACTTCCAGAAGATCGACATTCGAGTGGGCCGCGTCCTCGAAGCGCGCGTCAGCGAGAAGGCGCGAAAGCCCAGCTATGCGCTGCGCATCGACTTTGGCCCGCTTGGCGTGAAGACGAGCAGCGCCGCCGTGCGCCCGTGGTACAAGCCGGAAGAGCTCGTCGGCCGGCAGGTCGTCGCCGTCGTCAACTTCCCGCCCCGCAACGTGGCGGGCGTCGAGAGCGAGGTCCTCGTGCTCGGGGCGGTGGAGCAAGACGGGCGCGTCGTGCTCCTCCAGCCGGACGCGGAGGCCACGCTTGGATCGAGGATCGCCTGATTTTTATGACCCTAAAAGTTTTATGACCCTAAAACACGCGCACGCAAACGTCGACCAGTTCTCCCGCGTCGCCGCGTCGTACGACCGCCCGATGCTGCGGCGATTCTTCCGCCGCACGCACGAGGCCACGCTCGAGGGCATCGACGTGCGCGGCAAGCGATGCCTCGACGCAGGCGGCGGGACGGGCGAGCTCGCGCGGCTTCTGCGCGAGCGGGGCGCGGCGCTTTCCGTGGTGGCCGACCTTGCGCTTCCCATGGCCGCCGTCGCGCGCGGCAAGGGGCTTCCCGCCGCGGCCGCCGACGCGACGCGCCTTCCCTTCCGCGACGGGGCGTTTGCGCTCGCGTTCACCACGAACTCGCTCCACCATTGGGACCCGTGGCCCCTTGGCGTGGCCGAGATGCGCCGGGTCGTCGCGCCCGGCGGGCTTGTCGTGGTCGAGGACTTCGCCTCGCACGGGCTTGGAAACCGCGTCGTGAACGGCCTTGCGCGCGCCTTCGAGCCCTCGCACGTGGGCTTCCTGTCGGTCCACGATCTTGGCGGGGCCATGCGCGCCGCGGGGCTGGCCGACGTCGTCGTGCGCGTGGCGCGGGGGCCGCTGCGGCTCAACCTTCTCGTGGCGACCGGGCGCGTCAGCGCTTGACGACGATCGCTCCGGCCAGGCGCCCGCAGATCTCGCGGCGCTTCTCCTCGGGCGCGTCGAGCACCTCGAAGAGCACGTCCGTGAGGCTCTCGGCAAAGAGGATCTCGACGCGGGCGTCGGCCTCGTCGAGGAGCACGTCCTTGCGCGAGTTCTCGGGCACGAGCACGCCGGCGTAGCCGGCGTCGGCGGCGGCCTCGATCATCTGCGTGACGCCCGCGACGGAGCGCAGCGCCCCCGTCACGGTGAGAGTGCCCACCATGGCGTAGCGCTGGTCGACGGGGACGCGCTCGACGGCGGAGATCGCCGCGACGGCGGCGGCAAGGCCGATGCCCTCGGCCTCGATGCCCTCGCCCGTGGCGATGGCCTGCACGTGGACGTCGAGGTCCTTCACGGCTTCGCCGCGAAGCGTCTTCACGATGGCCTCGACGTTCTCGGCGGCCGTGGGGCTTGCCGCCTGGAGCGTGCGGTTGGCGACGAAGGTGCCCGCGTTGCGGTCGCGCGCGGGCGTGACGGCGGCCTCGCAGGGGACGACCACGCCGGCGGGCTCGCCGACGTCGCCGCCGCCCATGAAGCCCAGGGCCGCGGCCGCGCCGATCACGCTGCCCTCGACGCGCACGGCGTCGCTTGCGCGCTGCTTGTCGAGCGCGCGCTCGACGATCTGCTGCTCGAGCGAGCGTGAGGTGCGCTTGGCGGCGCGAACGTGCTCGGCCGTGACGGCCGCGGCGCTCTGCTCGCGCGCGATGTCGCCGGCCGTGCGGACGAGGCCGCCAAGCTCGCGCAGGCGTAGCGTGAGCTTGCCGGAGCGGCCCGCGCGGCGCTGCGCCTCGCGGATGACAAGCGCCACGGCGCCGGCCTCGAAGTGGGGGATGCGGCCGTCGCGGACGACCTCCTGGGCTACGAAGCGGACGAGCTTTCGGCGGTTCTCGCTCGTGTCGTCCATGGAGCTTGCCACGTAGACCTCGTAGCCGTACCCGCGGATGCGCGAGCGCAGCGCCGGGTGCATGCCCGTGTTGCTGCCGGGCTCGGCGACGCGCACGGCGTCGAGGTTGCCTGCGGCCACGAGGATGAAGTCGCAGGGAAGGGGCGTCGTGCGCACCATGGCGCCCGAGCTCCGCTCGCTTTGTCCCACGATGGGATATTGGCGGTCCTGCATGGCCGTGAGGAGGGCCTGCTGGCTCTCGAGGCGCAGGACGTTGATCTCGTCGAGGAACAGGATGCCCTTGTGCGCTCGGTGGATGGCGCCGACCTCGACGCGCTGGTGCGTAGGCGTCTCGAGGCCGCCGGACTGGAAGGGGTCGTGGCGGACGTCGCCAAAGAGCGCGCCGGCGTGCGAGCCCGTGGCGTCGACGTAGGGCGCCGGGCGGGCCTTTGCTCCGTTCTCAAGGAGAAGCTTCGGGACGAGGTTGTCCTCCTTGACGCGGAACTGCATGACGATCATGGCAAAGAAGAGCGCGCCGATCACCGCGATGAGCACGGCCATGTAGTCGTCCTTGAGCACGAAGAAGACGAGGCCGAAGGCGAGGATGCCAAAGGCGAGCGCCCACTCGACGACGCGAAGCCCCCAGATCTTGAACCGCGCGGAGCGGCGGATCTTGGCGATGTAGGGGCGCCCCTCGCCTCCGGGCACGGCCTTCACGATGGGCTCGTTGGGGTCCTTGGGGTTGGCGCTGACGAGGAGGTCGTCCTGCTTCTCGCTGGGGAGAAGCTCGGTCATCGCCTTTGCGATCATGGACTTGCCCGTGCCGGGGTCGCCGATGAGCAGGAGGTGGCGCTTCTGCGTGGCCGCCTTGATCGCGACTTCCACGGCCTGGTCCTGCCCGATGACCTGGTCGATGAGGCGCGCGGGCACTTCGACGGAGGCCGTCGTCTCGACGCCTTCGTCGCGGATCCACTGGTCGGGCGTTCTCGTTTCGATGGGCTCGGACGGGCGGCTGGACGTCATGGCTTCTTCTCTCCTGGAGCTGGAAGTTCCTTCGTCGTCACCTTGACGCGGCCCACGAGCACGCGGGCCACGATGGCAGCGCCAAGCGCGCCGCCGACGAGGAGGAACGGAAGCGTGAACTCGCGCTTGGGCGGCTGCGTGATGGCGGTTTCGGTCTTCGAGGGCGTAAGCGGAACGGGCGAGGGTCCCAGGGGAACCGAGACGGTCTCGCGAAGCTCCCCCACGACGAGCGAGCCCGCGTCGGAGTACGCGACGAATTCGCGCGAGCCGAAGAGGACGATGGCGTCCGCGCGGTCCTGCGCGAAGCTCTCGTTGAACGCGCCGTGAACGGGGTCGCGGCGCATGCGGTTCTCGGGAAGGTCCACGGCTAGGTCGCGGCGGTACGCAAGCTCGCCCGACCCGGCAAAGGCGAAGAGCTGCTTGCGCACGCGCGGCGCAAGCTCGGCAAGCGGCGTCCCCTGGTTGGGGTCGCTCTGGTTGGCGACGGGGATCTCCTGGTAGATCACGTGGTACGTGTCGCTCGTGGCCTGCCGCGTGACGGCGAGGATGCGCGCCTCGCGCGCGGGCGGGTCGGTGGGCTCGCGCAGCGCGCGGCCGAAGTCGCGCGCGCTCGACCAGGTGCTGCCGTCCTTGCTCACCGTGAAGACGGCGCGGACGCGGTCGCCCGCGCGCTGCTCGAAGGCAAGGAGGCCCAGGCGGTCGTTGTCGGCGGGGAGGAGGAAGAGGTCGCCTGCGAAGGGCAGTCGTCCGCGGTAGCTCGTGTTGCCGGCGGCGGGATCGAGCGCGAGGATGGCGATGTCGCCGATCTCGAGCCGCTCGCCCTCGAGGCCCGGCTGCGCCGTGCAGGCGACGAACAGGAGCCCGCGGTGCGGGTGCGCGTTGCTCGCGGCCGCGCAGGGGCCCATGACGTGCTCGTCCGAAAGCCGCTGCCAGGGGGCGGCCGGATCGGCCGTCGACCATGCGACGTCGACGAATCCGGAGGGCCCGTGGGCGGAGCGCGCGTCCCGGGCAAGGCCGTGCTCCTGCCAGGCGAGGAAGACCGTCCCGTCGTCGAGGGACAGGGAGATGCGGGAGAGGACGGCCCCCTCGGTCCATGGGGCGAGGATCGCCGGGGGACTTGCCAGGGCGGCGGTTCCCGGGAACGGGCCAAGCTTCCAGACGCCAAGCACCGTGGGGCCGGTCTCTCCGCGGCGGGACCACAGCGCGGCGAGCACGAGGTTCCCCTCGTCGTCGGCGACAAGGGCCACCTCCTCGCCCAGAAGATCGTCTTGGGGCGCGGGGATGGGCGTCGTAGCGAAGGTGAGCCCGCCGTCTTCGGAAACGAGGAGCGCGTGGGGCGTGCCGGCGCGGCTGGCCGGCGTGGGGCTTCCGGCAAGCGTGCCGGCAAGCGCGGCGATCGCGACGTGCCGCGGGTTTGAGGGGTTCACGGCAAGCGCGGGCGCCCCAAAGACGTGCGCGCCGTCGGCCACGCGCGTGGGGCAGGGCGGCGCAAACGGGCCCGAGCTTGGGCAGTCGAAGTCGAGACGGTACCCGCGGGACGTCTCGTCCACTTCCCCGCTGGGCGGGAAGCCGTGCGCGGCGCCCGTCTCCGGGGCCGAATCGAGGGAAAGTGGCAGGGGCGCGGGCAAGGCGGCGGCCGCGGGCGCGAGCGCCAGGACGGCAAGGAGGATCGCCTTCATCGCCGTCGCCTCCCGGGCCCCGCGCCGGCGGCAAGGCGCGCGGCCAACAGGCGGCGCAGGGCTTCGGCCGAGACGGCCGCGGCCACGACGCCGGCACCCACGTTCACGAGCGCCGGGGCGACCTCGGCCACCGGCACGGCCTCGGGGACGGGCGGCGTCTCGTGGAAGACGATCGCGTCCTCGCGCTCGTCGAGCTCGAGGATCTCGGCGAAGACGAAGATCGAGTAGTCCGTGAAGACCATGAATTCGCGGCCTTCCACCTCGATCAGGCTGTCGCGCGTGTCCGCGTAGGCGCCCGTGTTGCGCGGCGGGTCGTCGAAACGGAACACCTCGCCCCGGTCGCGGACGTCGAGATCGAGGTTGACAAGCGGCGTGGCCAAGGGATCCAGGACGACAAGCGCCTTGCGCCAGTGGGCGGTCTTGCGCGCGGCCTCGCCGTCGCCGGACTCCTCGATCCAGAGCAGGTGGATCGTGTTCGTCACGGACCGGTAGAGCATGGAGTTCACGCGCGCGTTGGCCGCTGGAAGAAGCGGGTCTCGGATGCGCTCGGCGAACTCGTACGCGCGACCGAAGCTGCCTTCGACGGGGCCCGTCGCAAGCTGGGCGGCGACGGTCCCGTCTCGCGTCTGCACGGAGGCGATCGCCATGCGGCCCGTCTGGCTCACGGAGAGCGTGAGCTGCCCGTCGGGAACGGGCGCCTTCGTGAGCGCGCGACGGACGCCGCGCACGGGGTCGATCTCGTACACGACGACGTCGCCCTCCTTGCCGTGCGGGAAGCCGGGGGCGGGCCCGGCAAGCGTGCAGGCCACGTAGACCTTGTCCGCGTAGGAGGCGGCGTTGCTCATGCTCGCGCAGGGGCCCACCGCGAGGCTCGCGTTGAGAAGCTTCCAGCCGGAGACGAGGTCGTTGGGCGTGATGGCGCCAACGAGGAAGCGCGGCCCGCGAACCTCGTCGAGGAACGTGGCGCGACGGTCTCGCGGCGGGGGCGCGCTCTGGTTGGAGGACTCGTTGCCCGACGGCGGCTCGTCCGCGGGCGGCTCGGTCGGCACGTCAAGCGCGGGCTCCCGCTCCTCCCAGAACAGCGCCACGTTCGCGGAGGCGGGCAGCGCCGCAAGCCACACGCGGTCGATGGCGCGGCCGGGCACGGTGGAGGTGAAGACGCCGTTTGGGAAGGCGTAGTTGAGTGCGATGCCAAGGTCGGGATCGAACTTCCAGTTCGCGATGTAGTACTGCCAATCGGCGCCCGTCTTCTTCGAGTACAGCGAGGCGATGTAGATGTTGCCGATCTCGTTCATGATGGCGTGGACGTCCTCGCCGTACACGGCGCCGCGGCCGTCGTCGATCTCGTCGGGCGGGAAGTACGGCTGGTCCTGCCAGTCCTGCCCCGCCGAGAGCACGCCTCCAAGCGAGGTCGAGATGGGGACGGCCGAGTGGGTGAAGGTGGTGTGCGTCTGCCGACCGCGGGAGCGGGCCGTGGGGCCGTCCTGCAGGGTCCCGTGGAGGCTCGAGAGGATGATGTCGTTGGGATTGAGCGGGCTTACGGCGACCGTGGGGTTGCCCAGAAGATCGTCCACGTCGATGATCCGCAGGGGACAGGGCGGGTCCGAGAAATCCAGGACCGGCGGCGGGCATTGGAATTGAATCGAGTAGGAACCGGCCGTGACGGGCGCAAGCCGCGGGTCGCCCCGTTGCGGAACGACGCCTCCTGCGAGCTCGGCTGCCGCGTCGAGGGCGCCGTGACGGACGGAGAGCGGCGTGAGCTTCGAGGGCTCCTCCAGGATGTGAAGGTGGCCGGCGTGAGCCATGGCCTCGGGAGCCGCGGCCAGCAGCAGGGGAAGAAGCAAGGCGGCGGGAAGGAAACGCTTCACGGGAACGCCTCCCCCGGCTTAGGTCCAAGCCACGTGGGTTGTGCGGAACCCCAGGTTCGCATCGTGAAGTCCGTCCGCTCGACCGCGGGAAGGAGGAGCGCGCTTCCTTCCGCGCCGCCATAGTGAATCGTGTTCTGCGGCATCGCGCCCGTGGGCAGCACGTACGACGCGTCGCTCGCGGAGATCGCAAGGCCGATCGCGTGGCCCGCCCGGAACACGTAGTCCTCGGGCTGCATGGACACGGGCACCTTGTACGGGGTACCCGGCGTGCCGTGGCTGGGCTTGTCGAGCCCGTCGCGGTGGCGGATCGTGTGCACGCCCTTGTTGACGAGCACCCACGAGCCGTCCGGGTGGATGTCGTACAGGCGCGCCACCACGTTCGTGTTGGCCTTGTCCGACGAAACGAGCACCGACGCGACGGGCCGGCCCGCGTAGTGCACGGCCTCGGCAAGGGGCTCGGAGGCGAAAACAAGCCGTGCCGGCCCCGCGCCGTCCATGACGCGCGAGCTTCGCGTCCCGATCTCGCCGGCGTCCTCGAAGGGGTCCTCGCGGAAGATCGCCGTGCCGGCCGCGGCAGGCTCGCGGGAGAGCGTGCGGTCGCCAAGGTGGAAGGCGACGGGCGTGGCGTCCGCCGGCGGCCAGGCGGTCTCGTGCCGCCAGCGGCCGAGGTTGTCCTGCACCTCGATGAGGTTGTAGGTCGCATCGGCGCCATTGGGGATCGCAAGGAGATGGAAGTCGAACCAGCGGTGGACCTCCTCCCACCAGTCCGTGCGGCCCGTGCCGGGCGCATCGGTCCCCATGAAGTGGTCCGCCTGATAGAGGAAGGCGCGCTTGGGCCCGCCGTAGCCCGCGTACCACGGGTCGATGTGGTCGGGCCGCGCGTTGATGTCGTAGAAGCCGTGCGTGTAGAACATGGCCGCCGTGGCGTCCTTCGCGCGCTCGCGCAGGTCGCGGACCGTGAACCAGCCGTTGTAGTCGCCCGAGGGGTCGTTGGCCCACACCTGGTTCTCGACGGCGCACGTCTGCGAGGGCAGGTGTTGGCCCTCGTGGCCCGTGAGGAACTGCGCCCAATTCACGCCAAGGACGCTCGTCGGGTTCGAAACGATCTGCAGCGGCGAGGGGATGCCAAGGCCGTAGTTGAAGCTGTAGCCCATCGACATGCCCGGCGTCCACCCGGCGAACTTGGCGCCGCCCTTGCCCACGCCGTGGTACACGTCGGCGATGGGCGCGATGGGGACGATCGCGGCGAGGTACGGCGACTTCGAGACGGCGGCCATCTGCTGCGTCCAACCGTCGTAGCTTCCGCCGATCATGCCGACCTTGCCGTTGCTCCAGGGTTGCGTGGCAAGATACTCGACGAGCGCGGCCGCGTCGCCCTGCTCGCCGGGGCCGCCAAGATCGAGGCATCCGCCGGAGAGGCGCGTTCCGCGAAGGTCGGCGAGCGCGACGGCGTAGCCGCGCGGCGCGAAGTAGCGCAGCGTCTGCGCGTAGAGCCCGCCTCGGGGCGTGTTGTTGTTCTCGGGGTCCTTCGAATCCTCGAAGTAGGGCGAAACGATCAGGATCGTGGGCACGGGCCGGTCGATCTCGGGACGCCAGAGGTCGAGCGCAAGCGGCGTCGCGTCAAAGGACGGGATCGTGAGATTGAGCCACCCGACCGTGACGTTCTCCAGGCGGGCCGAGAGGCCGCTTGAGGTGAGGTTCTCGGCGATGGGCTCGGGCTTGGGCGGCAGGGGCTCGTAGACGAAAAACTCGAGGGAGTCCTTCAACTCGGTTCCAAGGCAGCCGGAAAGGACCGGAGCGGCCAGGAGAACCAGGAGTGCCGCAACCGCGCGCCAGGGCGCCTTCCCACCCGTCGACATGCGCGGCGTGCTCCCCTCGGAAGCACATGAAGGTTATGGTGACGACGCTGGATGGATCAGGGCCGGCGGCGCCGGCCCGCGCCCGCCGCCTGGCGCTGAGCCGCCAGCCGCCAAATGGCCACGCTTGCCACCGTGCCGGCGACGACCCCGGCACCCGCGTGCACGGTGCTCACGACGGCTTCCGCCGCGGGCAGGGCTTCGGCGGCCGGCGGCGCGCTCGACAGCGCGATCGCGAACGGACGCTGGTCGTGCTCGATCACGCGCGCCATGACGATGACTCCGTAGTCGCCAAAGGCGAGGTACTCCGTCCCGCCGAAGTCGGCAAGCGTGTCCCGCGTGTCGCCGAAGAACCGCTGGTCGCCGCCCCAATCGGTGGGGAACGAGTTCTCCCCCTTGTCGGAGACGCCAAGATCGACCCGGAACAGCACGCGGCCCGTCGGCTCCGCCACGACGAACGCCTTGCGCCACATGGGCGCGGTGAGCGTGACCGGGGCGCCGTTTGGGTTGGGAGGCCCCCCGCGCGCGTCGTCCGTGCCGTCGAGGAAGACAAAATGGATCGTGTCGGTCTCGGCGCGGTGGAGGATCGCCTGCACGCGGGCGACCGTGAGCCTGCGCGAGGGGTCGTTCAGTCCCTCGATCGCGTGCGGCCCCCGCCAGGGGCCTTCCGGCGGCCCCGTTGCAAGCTCGACGCGCGCGCTTCCCGGCGAGGGCACGTCCACGGTGACGACGGCGAGCCGGTCCTCGCCCATGGCGGCAAGGACCGGTCGTCCGCCCGAGAGGGGCGTGGCCGTCCGCGATCGCAGCGCGCCGGTCTGCGGGTCGAGCCCGAGAACGTCGATGCGTCCCTCGGGCGCGTCGCCCTCGCCCGTTCCGACGCAAGCGACGTAGAGGAGGCCGGCGAGGCTTGCTGGAAGCGAGGCGTCGCGGCAAGGGCCGACGGAACCGTTGAAGGCCGTCCACTCGCCAAGCGAGCCGTCGCGGGAGACGGCGCCTTTGAGCATAAGCGGCGCCTCGGGGCTCGCCCGTTCGTGCCACAGCAGCACGGTGGACGCGATCTGGGGCACGTACACGAGCGCTGGAGCCCCCATCACGGCGCCCTTCTCCGGCTCGAAGTGCCCCGTCGGGTTGCCGTAGTCCAGCCGCCGCTCCTCCGGGCCGAACAGGAACGTCAGCAGGTAGTAGCGCCAACCGCCGCCGTCCGCGTACGCGTACAGTGGCGAGAGGACGAGGTTGCGGTCGCCATCGAGCGTCGCGTGGATGTCCACGCCAAGATGCCGGTCCCCGCGGTCGGCCTTCGGCGAACCGTAGTACTGGTCCTGCCACGACGCGCCGCCGTTGAAGGTGGTGAAGGTCGAGTGGGGGATGCTGGAGCCTCGGGCGATGGGCGTGGGACCGTCCTCGCGGCTCCCGTGGATGATCGCAAACGCCATCCGATTGGGGTCCTGCGGGTCGGCCACGAAGCCGGGGTTGCCATGAAGCCAGCCCCACGCCGGATCGTGCACGCGCATGGGGCAGCCGCTTGGCACGACCGGAAGCGGCGCGGGGCAATCGAAGGTCACCGAATACGAAACGTCCTGGTCAGCGTCCAAACCGCGCGGCGACGGCGTCGGATCGAGGACAAGCGAGGGCAGCTCGGGCAGCGGCATCGAGGCCACGACGGGCGCCAGGAGCACAAGCGCCGTCCAGGCCGCCAAAGGCGAGGCCACGATCCGCCCCGTTGCGCACGCGCCGTGCCGACCCGCCATGCGCGGCTCCTTCGCGAGCAGGGCCATGACGCTTTTGGTCGCGACGCTGAACGGAGGCCCCGCGCATCGCCAAGGTATTTAATCGCGGGGCGGGTATGGCGCCGCATGGCTCGCCGCCGCAGCGGCCGCAAGCACGCCAAGACGAAGACCGCGCGGCGCGCGCCCGCCACGGCGAAGTCGCCCCCCCGCGCGACCCCTGCGGCAGGCAAACGCCTTTCCGACTGGGAGAAGCGCGTCCTTGCGCCCCACCTTGCGAAGTCGCCCGAGCGCGCCGCCAACTTCCGCACGCTCTCCGAGGTCGAGCCGCCGGTCGTGGCCACGCCCGAGCACCTGCGTGGCTTCTCGTACGACCGGAAGCTTGGCTGGCCGGGTGAGTACCCCTTCACGCGCGGCATCCACCCCAACATGTACCGGGGCCGCGTCTGGACGATGCGGCAGTTCGCGGGCTTTGGCTCCGTCGAGGAGACGAACGAGCGGTTCAAGTACCTCCTCGCGCACGGCCAAACCGGACTCTCGGTCGCCTTCGACTTCCCGACGCTCCACGGCTACGACAGCGACGATTCCCGCTCGCGCGGCGAGGTGGGGAAGACGGGCGTCGCCGTGTCGAGCCTGCGCGACATGGAGGACCTCCTGGAGGGGCTTCCCCTCGACGAGGTCACGACGTCCATGACGATCAACGGCCCGGCGGCGATGATCTGGGCCATGTACCTTGCCGCCGCCGAGCGCCACGGATTCCCCATGGCAAGCGTGGGCGGCACCATCCAGAACGACATCCTGAAGGAGTACATCGCGCAGAAGATGTTCATCTTCCCGCCCAAGCCGGCCATGCGGCTTGTGATCGACACCTTCGAGTTTGGAAGCCGCAACGTCCCGCGGTGGAACACGGTCTCGATCTCCGGCTACCACATCCGGGAAGCCGGCTCCACGGCCGTGCAGGAGCTAGCGTTCACGCTGCGCAACGGCATGGAGTACGTGAAGTGGGGCATCGAACGAGGGCTTGCCGTCGACGACTTCGCGCCGCGCCTGTCGTTCTTCTTCAACGCGCACAACGACCTCTTCGAGGAAGTCGCGAAGTTCCGGGCCGCGCGCCGCATCTGGGCCCGGTTCATGCGGGAGGAGGCCCGGGCGAAGAACCCGCGCTCGTGGCTCCTTCGCTTCCACACGCAGACGGCCGGATGCTCGTGCACGGCCCAGCAGCCCGAGATCAACATCGTGCGCACCACGATCCAGGCGCTCGCGGCCGTGCTCGGCGGCACGCAGTCGCTCCACACGAACTCCTTCGACGAGGCGCTTGCGCTTCCCACGGAGAAGGCCGTCCGCATCGCGCTCCGCACGCAGCAGATCCTCGCCCACGAGTCGGGCGTCGCCAACACGGCCGACCCCTTGGGGGGCTCCTACTACGTCGAGTGGCTCACGGACGAGATGGAGCGCCAGGCGGAGGACTACTTCGACCGCATCGAGGCCCAGGGCGGCGTCATCCCGGCCATCGAGAAGGGCTGGTTCCAGCGCGAGATCGCCGCCGCGTCCTACCGCTACCAGAAGGAGGTCGAGGCGGGGACACGCGTCGTGGTGGGCGTGAACAAGCACACCGAGACCGAGGAGAAGGACGCGCTTCCGATCCTCAAGGTCTCCGACGAATCCGAGGTCCGGCAACGGGCGCGCCTGCTGGAGCTTCGCCGCACGCGCGACGCGCGACGCGTGGACGAGTCCCTCGAGCGGCTCACGCGCGCGTGCGAGAAGGAGGGCAATCTCGTTCCGCCCATCCTCGAAGCCGTTCGCGCCTACGCCACGCTCGGCGAGATCCGCGCCGCCATGGTGAAGGTGTTCGGGGAGTACGAAGAGCCGGCAATGTTCTGAGCGCGCGGGGGGCGCGAGGAACTTGCCGGCGCCGTGGAACGCGGAGCGTTCCACCAAGCCGGCGGAGTTTTGAGTGAAACGAAAAACTCCGACGGCGACTTGGAACCGAGCGGAGCGAGGTTCCGCGGAGCCGGCGGAGTCCTGAAGCGCGGAGGGAGTTCCGACGGGAACGGGGACGCTGCCGTCACCGTCTGGAAGCGCTGCCGCTTGGGGCGAGGCCGTCGGCGGGACCTCCCGTGAGCAAGCCTTCCCGCCGGAGGCGCCAAACGCATCCATGCACGGTGGAAAGCGGCATGCCCGCTTCCTGCGCCACGGACCGAAGCGAGGCGTCCGGGCGGACCGAGAGGATCGCAAGCACGCGTCGGGGCGCCTCCTCGCGCAGGATGGCGGCCGCGCGGCGTCGGAGCGCAGGCTCGGCGCCGGCTTGCCACACGAGCGTGCGGTTGCCAAAGACTTCGATTCCGACCAAGCCCTCGGAAGCCATGCGATGCACGTGGTAGGTCACAGTCGCGCGGGTGACGCCCGCCTCGCGCGCCAGCGCGGAAAGCGTGACGCCGGGGCGCCGGCCCACAGCCTCGAAGATCGCCCGCCGCGTCGCGCTGCCCTCCAGGAGGTCGTGCGAGCGGATGCGCTGGTAGAGGCCCGCAAGCGCGAGCGCAAGCGTCGCGGCCATCCCGACCGTCCACAGGCCGGGCGAGGGCGGGGACGGATCCCGCCACGCGCCCCGCTCCTGGAACGGTGGGCTTGGCGCGCGCGGCGCGAGGGCGGGGTCTTCGGTCGGTTGCGACGGGGCCGACGCGGCGGCGCGGCTTGTCGCAAGCGCATCGACGAGGGCCTGCCATGCGACGGGCGGCTGCGCCGACGCGTCCGCCATCGTGGCGGGGGCCTCCGGGGCGGTACGCGCCGGATCGACGAGGCCGCGCGGCGGAGAGCCCACGGCGACGCCTTGGGCCTGCAACCGCACGGCGATCCGCGGAGGGCTCCCTTGGAACTCCGAACCAAGCCCAAGGTCGACGGGGCAAACCCACGACAACTCCTGAATCGCCGGTTCCCAAGCGTGCGGACAAGCCACGGCAGGCGCCGGCGGCAAGGGGATGCGGACAACCGGGAGATCGAGGGATCGCGTGTCGGCCTCCGCTTCAAGCCTAGAAACGCTTGCCGGCGGAACCGCGTTGGCGACTCGCGCCTTGTGGTGAATTTCGATTTGATCCGCGCCGATTTGCGCGTCGATCCCTTGCGTGCTTGCGGTCGCCTGCGAGTGGCCTGCCTCGTTCGTTTCCCGGTGCAACTGTGCCCAGGCCGCGCAGGGGCTGGCGAGCGCTGCAAGCGTCGCGGCCGTCAGCACCCAGCGCGCTGCCCGCGCCCCGCCTCTCCCCACGTCCTTGGGGTGTCCGCCGGCGGGCTTAATCCTTGTCGCGAGGTCGTGTCATGCCCCGCACCGGGGCCGTCCGGCCAGTGCAGAGAAGGCTTTTCTGCGCGGGCGCCCCGCCGGGTCGCATGCCCACAAGTTTCCGGTTCGGCAAGCCTGCGCACGCCCACGCCCGCCTTTGGCGCGGGCGCTTGGTGCTCGCGTCGACGATCGCGCTTCTGGTTCTACTTCTGGCAGGGTCCCACCCGGCCGCTTCCTACCACGAGGTCCAGGTTTGCTCCGACGCCCTCGGTGGGCCTGATTCCTGCGTGGGCGTGTGCGTCAACAACGACCGGCCGTGGGTGAGAGAGTCGTGCCTGCTTGAGATCAAACTGTGGGGCGGCGCGGGCGCGTGCGCGCATTTCGAAGGGCCCGAGAGCGCTTGGTGCGTCGTCCAGGACCCCGAGCGAGGCCGCGCCGTGTGCGTCGGCTCGTGGCCGAACTACGATCTCTGCGCTTCCTGGCTCCAATGACGGGGCGGACGACACAAACGACCTAGGGCGTGGCGCGGAGGTGAGAACCCTCCGCGGCCGGCGTTCGGCAAGCGGGGTCAAGAGAGAAAGCCTCCCGCGCAAACGACCCCCCGGCGCCCCGAACCGGGTGCCGGAGAGAAACCATGACCTCCACACCAAAACGCACCTTCGGCGGGCGCGTCGCGCTTGTCGCGCTGGCGCTTGCCCTCTCGGCCGTGACCTTCGCCGTCCCGGCGTCGGCCGACAAGTGCTCGAGCGCGACCGTAGCCCAAAACTGCGAGCACCAGTGCACGACGACACCCGACCCCAAGACGGGCAAGGGCGTCGAGCGCTGCGAAATCTGCTCGGTTGCCGTGCTGGGCACGTGCCACTACGACGCAAACCAGCTGCATCTTGCGCGCTAGCGCCGACTTCGCAATCTACGGCGGGCCCCAACCCCCGCGCCCTCTTTCCCCGGCCCGCCGTCTCCTTCTCCTGCGCCGATGCTTGTCGCAAGGCTCGCGCGCGAGTCCCGAAGGCATTTGGGCCTTCCGCGCGGCCCGCCTAGGGACGCGCCAAGAGGCCCGTGCCGCCGTCCTGCACGGCCACGCGGATCTCGATGAGCTTCTGCGTGTCCTTCGCGTAGGTCACAAACAGGCGCCCGTCGGGCAGAAGGTCGGCTTCGAAGAAGTCGAGAAGCGAGCGGTCGGAAGCCGTGAGGAGGCAAAGGCCTCCGCGCGAGCAGATGCCGCCGACGTGCACCGCGGCCTCCACGATCGCGTGGTGCATGGACGCGCCGTCCACGTAGGTGGCGACGACGTCCCAGACCGTGCCGCCGTAGTCGGTGTCAAGCGGCGAGTCGGTGACGTAGTAGACGATGGCGAAGCGATCGCCGGCACCGCCGGTCACCCAGGGCATGATCGCCGACGCGCGGTCGCTTGCGACCGCAGGTGGGCTCCAGTTGACGCCATCGTCGCGGCTCGTGACGTACCGCACCTTGGCGCCCACGCTTGTGGCGCCCGTCGGGTCGGGCTCGTCCTGCGACCAGGCCAGCACGATCGTGCCGTCGCCCGTGACGTCAAGTGAGGGGGCCATGTGCACGCCCGACCAGTGGAGGCCCGTCGCCGTCGTGCGGACGACGACTCCCGTGTCCACGACGTCCCACGAGCGCCCGCCGTCGAGCGTGCGCGCGACCCGAAGGCTCATGTCCCGCTGGCCTGCCAAGCGCGTGAGGTCGGCGTCCAGGCCTTCCGTGAAGGGAACGAACGCTTTCGTGCCGGACGGGTCGAACTGCACGCTTCCCAGCCAACCGATCCGGTCGCCAAGATAGGTCGTGCCCGTCCAGCTCTCGCCGCCGTCGAAGGTGGTGTTCACGGCGACCGCCCGATGGCTGCTTTGCGCTCCACCCATCCATGCCACGATGAGGTGCCCGGGGGCACCGGCGGCCATCCACTGGCGGTCGGCCCAGTGGCGTGCGGGCGTCGCGTTGCCAAGATAGCTCCACGTCTGGCCGCGGTCGTCCGAGCGGAACACCTGGATCCCGCGCGCTCCAAGATTGCTCGCGTAGACGGTTCCCGCCGCGTCCACGGCGACGTCCGCGTCCCCATTTGCCGCGGGCGAATCCGCCGTAAGGCGCCCGCCGGGCGCGGAATTCAGGCGCACGAAGCGTTCGCCGCCGTCGTCGCTTCGGTACACGGGGCCGTGCTCGCAACCGGCGAAGAAGCGGGCGGCCCACAGGGGATCCTCGCACCCGGGGAACGTCACGTACAACGTGCCGTCGAGGTGCGCCCAGACGCTTGGCTCCCCCAACGCGAGCACGGCGCCGCCGCGGGCGACGCTGCCAAGGAGTCGGAAGGTCGGCGCGAGGAACTCCGCCGGCTCGACGGCGCCCTCGAGCACGTGCGTGCGCGCAGGCGGCGCCGCGACGGGAGCGTCGTGCGAGGGGGCCAACGGCTCCTCGATCGAGCCCAGGCAACCGCCAAGCGCGGAAGCGGCAAGCACGCAAGCGAGGACGAGGGCGCGGACCATGGGAGCCTCTCCGCAGGGCCTCTTGTAGAGCAAGAAACTTTCCCAACAGTCGTCGTCCACGCGCCCCCGGTTTCGCGAGGTCGTATCCACGCCGGGTGGAGGGGCCTGTGGACGGCGCTTGGCGGGGCCCACGGCCCCCCGTCCTCGTTCCTACGTCGATGCTTGCCCCAGAAGCGACCGCGCCCGCTGCGAAAGCTCAAAGCGGGTCGCCGCCCCGCGCCGCGTCTCGAGGAGGCCCTCGCGCTCGAGCCGCGCGGCGCATCCGTGCGCCGTGGCGACGGGAAGGTTCGCCTCGCGGGCGACCTCCCGCAGCGAGGCGGTGGGCTTTCGCAGCAGGGCCTCGAGGAACCGGCGCGGGCGGTCGTCCTGGAGCACGGCGGCGGGACGGCGAAGGTCGCAAGGCACGGCGCCGTTTGCGTACACGAGCGTCTGGTTGCCGAAGCCTTCCAGCACGACGGCGCCTTCGGCGGCCAGCACGCGCGCGTGGTAGGCGGCCGTGCGCCGGGTGACGCCCGTGCGCCGGCCCAGCTCCGTGAGCGTAAGACCGGGGCGGGCCCGCACGATGTCCAAGATTTGCGCGCGGGTCGCGCTGAGGATGGGCGCGCGGCGGAGCCGGTGATACAGGCCAACGCCGACGGCGAGCAGCGAGAGGGCGGTCGCGACGGCCAACGGCAGCGAATGGGGCTGGTCGACCGGGGTCTCGTCCCGCGCGGGTCGGGACGGCGTCACGGCGACGGAGAGCTCGCGAGCGGGCGCGTGGCCGGCCGGTGCCAAGGCGGACGCCTCGAAGGCGGCAGCCGACGCGGAAGACGCCTCGGGCTCAGGGGCGGCGTCGGACTCGTCGGCGGCTTGGGGACCGGCGAACGGATCGGCGGACTCAAGGGGCGCCCATGCGCTGGGGGCCTCCGGGGGCTCGGGTAGGCGCGCCTCCTGGCAGTGCGCTTCGGATTCCTCCTCCCGCACGACCCAGACGCAAGCGAGCGCAAGCGGGTCCCCGGTGGGGTCGGAAGCTTCGGGCAAACCCTCCGGGAAGAGGGCGACGCCGGCGCCGGCGCCGGGCGCCGAGACGGGCGGATCCTCTTCCTCGACGGTCGGAAGCTTGTCCTCCACGCCCGCGTCCTCCAGGCCCGGGTTCTCCGGCTCGCCGACCGGGAGATCGCGTTCGGGCGCGTCGGGCGCGGGGGGGATGGGCGGATTGCGGACCGCGTCGACGGCGGCGTGGCAGTCCTGCGAGCGGTCCACGTACGCAAGCGAGCCGACCTTCACGCGCAGATCGTCGCAAGGGCCAGCGGCGGCGGTGACCGCCAGCGCCAGGAGCGCAAGCGTGGCGGCCCCCAGAAGGGCGCCCGATCGCAGAAGCCTCGCGTGTCGCATGGGGTTCCTCAGTAGGGCGCCTGGGACTCGCAGTCGCTGCGATCGTCGTAGCAGTCGCCGCGCGCGCACACGGGCCCGCCGAACGGATTGACGCCGCTGTAGCGAACGTCCACGCAGAGGAAGCCGTTGGAAACGACGACGTACACCTTGCACTGCCCCACGTGCGCCTTGCCCCGGCACTCGGGCTCGTTGCTGATCATGCTCATTTCGGGAACTTGGCAGCACGCGAGCAGGAAGGCGTCCCGCGTCGCGTTGTCGAAGCCCTGGCAGTTCATCATAATGGGTCCCTGGCCGCCCATCGCCTGCGCCGGCGACGGGATGGCGACGACGATCATTCCGACGGCAAGCGCCGCGGCCGTGCCGCACCGCGCAAGTTGCCCCGACATGGAACGCTTCTTGCCCAAAGTGACCTCTCCCGCCCCCTTCGTGCCCGCGCGTAGTATCTTAACGTTGTTGTCCGCTGCCCGAACAGGCGTTCGGGAAGCGGGGTCACAAGCTTTGGCAACGCCTCCGGAAGGGAGCGCATGCGGGTCCGAACGTTCCTCGCGTTTGCAGTCGTCAGCTCGCTGATGTTCGCGTCCCCGGCCGCCCACGCGCTCGAGCCGATCCTGCATCGGACCTCGGGAGGCGCAGAGGCCGTGCCGGCGGCGGGCAAGGCCGAAGGTCGCATCCCGTCCTGCGACCCCCACGCGGGGCCGTCCTGCGCGTTGGACGTGGCGCTTGCCGAGCTTCGCTCCCGCAGCCCGCGCGTCTACGACCTTCTCCGAAGCGGCGCGCCGTCGGTGGACGCCGACGTTCTCCTCGCCCAGGCCCGCTTGGCCGACGTGGCCGAGCTCTTGCGCAGCCTCGCCGGGGACGTCGTCCTTCCGCCGCTCCAGGCTGCCGCCGATTACGCGAGCCTCGAGCAGGCCTCGTGCGCCTTCCTCGATCAGGATGGACGCTCCTGCGACGACGCGTACCGTTCCTACCTTCGCTTTCTGGACGCGCTGCCCAGGCCACTTGTAGGGAAGCTGCTTGGCGTCGTGAACTCCTTCCATGACATGCACGCCGCCGCGCGCGCCATGTTCGCGGAGAGCGACCGGGCGCTTGCGCCCGAGGGCACGCCCGACCCTGCGCAGAGGGCCCGATTGATTCCGGTCGTGGAGGCTCAGGCGCGGCTGGCGGGCGCGGTCCTCGCGTTGGAGCGGGCGTTGCAGGACGTCGAGGTGCGCGAGGCTCTCTCCGTCGCGCTCTCGGGTCACTCGTGCCCCGCGGCGCCGGGCGCCGCGGGACTCCCCCTGGAGCGGTGGCCGGTCTGGATCGACCTCGCCTCCTGCGACAACGACTACGGCTACGAGCTCGTGCCGTACCTCCTCGTGGACGCGGGCGGAAACGACGTCTACCACGGGTTCACGGGCGGGACTCGCCAGATGTGTGCGCCGTCATGGAACTACGGCACGTGCTACACGTTTGCCGGGGCCCTCCTTGACCTTGGAGGAAACGACCGCTACCGTCCGCTCGACGGATATTACTATTTCTACGACGGGACGATGCAGCCGCTCAGCGGCGGCGTCAACGGCGGCGCACACGAGCTTGGCGCAGGATTCCTTTGGGACTCGGGGGGGCACGACACGTACGACGCGGGAGGCTACGGCGCAAACGGCGGCGGCAGCGATCTTGCCTCCGGATTCCTGCTCGACCGCGGCGGCAACGACGTGTACCAAACCTCGCTTACGACCTACGCCATGCAGTACGCTTCCGACCCGCGCGACGACTGGTACGCGCGAGCCGGAGGCGCCAACGGAGGCGCCTTCCGCGGCGGCGTTGGGCTTCTCGTGGACGCGGCGGGGTCCGACAGTTACACGTCCCTGCGCGGGGGCGCCAACGGAGGAGGTCAATACGGCGGCGGGGGCTTCCTGCTGGACCTTGCCGGCGACGACCATTACCTCGCGGGGGCCCTTGGGACAAACGGAGGCGCCAACGGCGAGGGCGCAATGGGCAACCTGTGGGACGCTGCGGGCAACGACGCGTACGTCGTCCACGACCGTCTCCACGACGGCCAGGGCGCAAACGGCGGCGGCTCCGCAGCCGGATCGGGAGCCCTTTTCGACCTCGCGGGCAACGACGCCTACGGCGTGAGCCAGGACACGCACGGCGAGGGAGCCAACGGGGCGGGAATCGGGCTTGGACGCGGGCTTCTCCTGGACCTCGCAGGCGACGACGAGTACGGCGCGCCCGGGGCGTTGGCAAACGGCGCGGCGGAGGGATACGCCTCCGGTCTTCTCGTCGACGCCGGAGGCTACGATCGTTTCCGCGACGCCTCCGGATCGTGCTCGAACGACGAGCGGGCCGCGATCGACGTTTCCGATTGCACGCGCCTCCACGGCCCGACGCCGTGGGCGACCGGCGCGCGCGTGGACCTGCCGCACGCCGACGCGACCGCGTTTCTGTGGACGGCCGCGCCCGTCCTCCACCGCGAGGACTTCGAATCCCGCGAGCCTGGACACTTCGGCGGCGCGCAGTGGCACGTGACCGACTGCCGGGCCCACAAGTCGGAACGAAGCCTCGCTTTCAACCAGGCGCATTGGGGCTCGTGTCCGGGTTCCGTCGGCGGGCCGTACGCAGACAACACGTGGGTCGAGTCCGGATGGTTCTTCCTCGAACCCTGGAGGCTTCCCCTGGAGGCGCCGCTTCTCCTGCGGTGGCAAAGCTGGCACTACACGCGCGAGTCGCCCGAAGGACGGCCGCCCGTGGACGTGAAGCGCGTGTGGCTTGTCGTGGACGGCGCGTTCCTGCCGGCGCCGCTTCACGAGGAAACCGGGCCCCAGAAGCAGTGGAACGCGCGCGTCAAGGACCTCTCGCACTACGCCGGCTCCACGATCCAGATCGTCTTCCAGTTCGATTCCGTCACGCGGGCCACGCAGCACGAGGGCTGGTTTGTCGACGACGTCGAAGTCGTGGCGTCAAGCGCCGCGAGCCTCCCCTTCGATCCCGACGATCCGGAAGGGTTCGTACCCGACGAGGGGTGGGCCCCGCGCGAATTCGCAACGCCGTCGGCCGCGGAGAGCACCAACTCGCGCGCCGAGATCACGTGCGCGGTCGTCAACAGCTACACGCACGTGGGCGGACGGCTCTACCGCGTGGTGAGCCTCGTTTGCGACGTGCTCGATTTCGTGAGCGTGTGCATCCTGGTGCGTCACCTTTGCATGCTCGTGCTCGTGCCCTACATGAGCAAGCGGGTCACCGTCCTGCAGTCGCACCCGGTCTAGGCTCTCGCGAAGCCGTGTTCGCGTTCGGCAAGCGGGGTCAACGCTCAAGCCGCGGCTCGCCGGTCGGCGCGTCATGCGCCTTGCTGCGTGCCTCGTGTTTGCCGTCGTGCTTGCCAATGGAGCCGCCGTGCTGCCCGTCGAGGGTTCGGGTTCGACGCCGTCGTCCCGATCCTTCTCGGTGGTGGCCATCGTGGACACGGGCATCCGCCCCAACCTCGCCGTCTACAACGACACCACGCTCAACGCGCATCCGTCCACGTACGTCACGGGCTACCCGTCGTCCGCGCTGCCGCTCGACAAGCTTGCCACGGGCGCCGTCCGAAACCAGCTCTACTACGTTCCGGGCACGCGCGTCGTGGGCGCCATCAGCCTTGGCGAGCACACGAGCGCGCTTTCGTGCGCGAACTCGGCGCAGACGCCCGTGTGGGACGACTGCGGCCACGGAAGCGGCGTGTCGGCCATCGCCGCCGCCCAGTCGCCCAATGTGCTCATCGTCCACGTCGAGGTGTCCTCGCCGACCCAGGGCGTCGCGTGGGCCCTCGAGCAGCCTTGGATCGACGTCATCTCGATCTCCTGGGGGACCATCGCCAACGCGCCCGTCCCCGGCATGGACTCGCTCACGCGCGAGGCGACCGCGCGAGGCAAGATCGTCGTCGTGGCCGCCGGAAACGGCGTCACGAACACGGCCCTCCTGCCGGACCGCTCGCTCACCTACACGAGCCCGTTCTCGGGGCCGTCCTGGGTGATCGCGGTGGGCGCCGTGAACGACGACACCCAGCGCGACTACTATTGGCACAGCATCCCCGTCGACGTCGCCGCGCCAAGCCCCCGAGGGGGCGGCACGAGCTACGCCGCGCCGGTCGTCTCCGGCCAGGCCGGGCGTCTTGTCGCCTCCGCCCGCGCGGCCGTCGGAGACACCTCCGAGGGCCCCAAGGGCGCGATCCTTGCGCAGGGCGCGCCCGCGGGAAGCGGCCCCCTTGCCGACGGTGCTCTTACGCGCGACGAGCTTGCCGCGGCCCTGCTTCGGACCGCCGCGCACACGCCTGCCGACTCCCAAGGCCGCGACGTGCCCCTCGCGCGCGACTTCTACGAATGCATGCGCCTTGCGTTGCGGGACGGCAACGGCTACGCGGGCTCGTGGGCCTGCCAATCGCCCGTGGGGGCCACGGGCGTGGCGCTGCCGCCGTGGCCCGGCGGCACGGTGCCCGTCGAACCCGACGGCACGCAGCCGCCCACGCCCCTCGACTTCCTCTTCGAGGGCTACGGCATCGTGAACGGCGCAAGCGGCGACCGCGCGTGGCGAGTGCTCCTTGGGCTCGACGCTTCGCCCGACCGCGTGGCCGAGGACGCCTTCCGCGGCGCGAGCCTTGCGATCCGCGACGCCGTGTGGAAGCGCGACGTCCCGCGACCGGGCCTCCACCCGTGCGACGTCCCGTCCCCGCTGTGGGAGTGCTGCGGCGACCCCGACGACCCCAAGCTGTGCTGGCGGCCCTAGGGCGGCACGCCTAAGTGCAAACGATGCGCTTGGGCTCCCGTGGACGCTGCGGCCTACCGCGCTTCGATGGAAGCCGCGCGCGCGGCGAAGGACGATCGCTTCCGGAACGACCCGGACTCGCCCGTCCCGCCGCACGCGCGCGCGGCCTTTCGCGGCCTCGCCTACTTCCCGATCGACGAGGCGTACCGCGTGACCGCGCGCGTCGAGCGCCTCCCGTCGCCGCAGCGGGTCCGCGTCGTTGCAAGCGGCGGGGACGTTCGCGACTACGAGCGCGCGTGCGTGCTGCGTTTCGAGCTTCGCGGCCGCGCGCTGTCGCTTGCGGGGTTCGTGCCCGAGGAAGGCCAGAGCGACGAGCCGTACCTCTTTGTTCCCTTCCAGGACGCGACAAGCGGCAAGGAGAGCTACGGAGGCGGCCGCTACCTCGACCCGGACGTCCCGTCCGGCCCGACGCTTTCGATCGACTTCAACGAGGCCTACCACCCGTACTGCGTCTACGACGATTCGTGGTCGTGCGTCATTCCGCCGCCGGAGAACCGGCTTCCGATCGCGGTGAGGGCCGGAGAGCGGCTGCCGGATCCACGTGGCGCCACGCCGCCTCGCTGAGAAGGTAGGTCGCGCCGCGACCCTCGCGCCGACGCGCGAGGAGGCCGTGCCGCTCGAGCTCCCGGACGTGCCAGTGCGCGCCCGAGGGCGCAAGGCCGCACTGGGCCGCCACGTGCCGCAGCGAAGCCGAAGGATTGCGGGCGAGGATCGAAAGCACGCGGCGCGCCGCGTCGTTGGACAGCGCGCGCGCGGCGCGGACGTCGTCGGGGGAGGAGCCCCCCGGCGCCACGAACACGACGCGCTTGCCCACGCGCTGCACGGCGACGATGCCCTGCGCGCGCAGGAGGCGCAGATGGTACCGCGCCGTCGTGCGGCACACGCCGGTCACGGCTGCAAGCTCGCCGGCCGTGCGCCCGCGCGGATCGGCCAAGGCTTCGAGCATGCGGCTTCGGACCGTCTGGTCCAGAAGCTCCTGCTGCGAGCGGAGCCGGTGCAGGCCCGCAAGCAGCGCCACGGCAAGCGCGCCGGCGGCAAGCCAAAGCAGGCCCGCGGGCGCGGGCGCCTGGCGCGCCGCGCCGCCGCGGGCCAACGCGACCTCCGCGCCTGCCGGCGAAGAGGGACCCACGGCCAAGGAAGGCACGCCGCTTCCATGCGCGGCGGTTGCGGCGGCCGCGCGCGCGTCGGAGGACGCCGCGTTTGCGGCGTCGTGGATCGCGCGCGCATTGCCCCCGGCGCGCTCGCGTTCCGGCGCGGGGCCGGAGGAGGCGTCGCCTCCGGGCCCCCGGTGCTCGAAGGAGAGGCGCTCCACGCGCGCGCGCACTTGCAAGCCCGGAAGCGTTGCGGGCGCGGCGACGGCGGCCGAGGGCGCCTCGTCCGGCAGGGGCGACTCGACGGTCGCCTGCGGCGCGTCGGCCGTCGGCACGCGTTGCGTGTGCCGGGGAAGGTCGCGTTCGAGCAGGCGTCCGAGGGAATCGAGCGACCCGGCGGCCGAGAGAAGCGTGGGCTTGAACGCGCGCATCGCGCTTCCAAGGACGCCCCCCACGAAGGCGAGGAATGGAAGCCCTCCGTTCTTGCTCGGGACGCCGCCAAGCGAGCCCGTGCACCCTTCGAGGGATCGGGTGCCTTCCTCAAGCTCGCACGAGCGCTCGCAGCGCCAGTAGAGGTCGGATTGCTGCTTGCACCCGCCGAAGTTGGCGTCTCCGCCCTGGGGGCGTGGGCAGAACGTGTCGTCCACGTCGCAGTAGTGGTAGATCATTCGGTACGTGTCCTCGACGGCGCGCGTCCCCTTGTTCTCGAACGCGTCGGCCAGCGTGCGCATCGCGCCCGTCGCGACGGTCGAGGCGGACGCGTAGGCGGCTCGCGCGTGCGCGAGGTCGGGCGCGACGGTCACGCGGTCCGGCAGCCGTTCGAGGAGCGGGTCGAGCGCCGGCGTCGTGATGGTCCGCGGCAGGAGCGCCTGCACCGGCTCGGACACGGTCGCCGTGGAGACAGAGGGCGCGTCGACGGGCGCGACGTAGTCCCGCGAGTCCCATTGGAGGTCAAGGGGAAGGGGGCTTTGCGCGGCGAGGTGCTCGTTCACCACCACGCTTGCGCGCGCGCCTTCCTCGTCCACGCCGGTCGTGGCGTAGGCTTGGACGGGGGGCGCGGAAAGGAGGATGCCGACGAGGAGAATCGTGCCCCCGGCTCGACGTTTCGCGCTCATGCCTCTCCCGATGCAGCCGCTTCCGTCGACCGGCGTCAAGCTTCTCGCCCGATCGCTGGACGGACGTTTGCCCCGCGAGCGTGCGGCCGGGGGTACTTCTAGGTTTTCCCGAAGACCTGTTCGATTTTACTGCGCAACTGCGCAGTAATCTAGGACACGGCCGCACGTAGAATGAAAACGCCCCCCGCGTCGAGGGCGCAGTGGACCTCGCCGATCGTCCCGCCGGCGCGGCTCACGGCGGCAAGCGGCAGCGCGCACAGGGGCGACAGTTTGGCGCCCGAGGCCGAGGGGACCGGCGTGGAAAGGTCGGCGGCGCGAAGCTCGAAGCCGTCGTCGAAGAGCCGCAGCGTCACCTCGCGCGCCGCGCCGCGGCAGGCGAGCGCGTCCACGACGGCGCAGAGGGACTCGCGCCACGTTCCCCGCGCGGCCACGCCCTCGCTCTCGAGCTGCGCGAGCATGCGGTAGCCGATGGAACGGAGCGCGCCTTCGACGGCCGCCTCGCTGAAGTAGCGCTGCACGGTCTGCGCGATTGCGTCGAGGAACAGCGGCAGCAGCGGGTCGGGCGCGGCGGGGCGCTCGTTCGTCCACGTCTGGGACCAGCGCTCGCTCTTCTCGGCGACCGTTCGAAGCGGCGCGGCGTTTGCCATCGAGCCTCGATGCGGGGACGGCGTGAAGTGCGGCGTGCATTTCGAAAATTGGGAAAAGGGGAAGCCTTAAGGCCGAAACGTGACGCCGCGAAGGATGCCCTGCACGGCCAAGCGCATGGCAAGCGCGTCGAGGATCTGGCGCGGCGGCGGCGCGGCGCGTCCGAGGATGGGCAGCGGGCTTTGCACCGGCGCCATCCGCACGACCGTGAACATGCCGGGGCTCGTGTGGATCGAGAGCTCAAAGCCGGGCGTGGAGAACCCGAGGCCCCACCCTTGGCCGTCGTCGATTCGACGGACCGACGCCCGCGTCCCGTTCCACTCGACGGTGAATCCTTCCTCGGCGAGCAGGGACTGCAGGCAGTTCTGCACCTGCTCGGGGGAGGCGACGAGTGTGAGGTCAGCCCAACGCATCGCCCTCCCTTTTGTTCGTCCCCGGGTATGAAGCGTGGGTCGGGACCCCTACGCCCCTCTACCCTTGCGGCCCCCCTCGGAAGGTTCTTCTTTGCCCTGCGCGCTCGCCGGCTCCGATGCGACCTCACGCCGTCGCGGCCCTTGCCTTGGCGACGCTCCTTGTTGCAGGCTGCCTGGAAACGACCCCGCCGCCCTCCCAGGGAGCCGACGCGCGGGAGCCGCCCGGCGAAACGCAAGTCGAGGTCCCCCGCGCCGTCGCGCGCCACAACTTCACGGGGGTCGTCTCCGGCCTCCCCGCCGCGCCGGGGGAGAGCGCGCACGCGATCGAGGTCCCGCCCGGCGCCACAAGCCTCGTCGTGAACCTTGCGTGGAACCTCCCGGTCGCGCGCCTTGCTCTTGTGCTCGTCGACCCCGCCGGCGCGTCCACGAGCGCAAGCGCGCCGCTTGGCCCCACGGGCGCGCACGTCCGCGTGCTCGACCCGGCGCCGGGGTCCTGGACGCTGCTTGTCCGCACGGAGCGCGCGGTGCAGGAGGCCTACCGTCTCCAGGCCCGCGTGGGCGTGGGCGACGTCGCGACGAACTGGCTTGCGGGCTCCCTTCCGGTGCGGCCGGGCCTTTTTGCCGAGGTCAACCTCGAGATGCAAGCGGGCCGGTCGTTCGACTTCGCGTGGAAGACCTCGGACGGTTCGCAGGCCTACTTCAACGTGCACGTGCACCGCAACGGGCAGACCGTGAACTTCCACGAGGGCCGCTACGCCGAGTACGCGGGCAGCTTCACGTCGGAGGACGACGGCGGCGCGTCGCTGCTTTGGGCCAACGAGGGCGCCCTTGCGTTCTCGGTCGACTACGATGTCGAGGGCGACTTCGCGCTGCACAGCGTCTTTGGCTGAACGGGTGCGACGATGGCCACGCCGTCCGTTTCCTCCCGGCAAGCGACCTTCGGCGTGCTCGCGGGCGCGGCCGCGGGAACCGTCGGAGCGCTTTTCCTCGCGACGGCCACGCGCGACCCCAACGGCGTGCACGTCATCCTGGCCCTTGCGGTGGGCGGGGGCCTGGCCGGCGCGATCGCGCGCGGCGGCCTCGAGGCAGGATTCCGCAACGGCTTCACCGCGGGGCTCCTTTCCTTTGGCCTTCTCACCGTCTTCGTCTCGAGCTTCGACGCCGCCGGCCTGGGGCTTCGCCGACTCGTCTTCCCGAGCACGGGCATCGATCCGAGCTTCCTTCTCGTGTTTGGCCTCTCGCTCATGATGGCAAGCTTCGCCGGCGCCGTCACCGGCACGTTTCTCCGCTCTCCGGCCAAGCCCTCGCAGCCGGAGACGCAACCCGCCTACGCGCCATGGTCTCCGCCGCCTGGCGCACCGCAGGCCCCGCCCGTCGCCGGCGCGCCGTACGCGCAAATGCCCGCCCCGTCGCCGCCTCCGCCGTGGGCGCAGGCGCCGTTGCCGCACGCCTCGGCTGCGCCCCCGCTTCCGGCCGCCGCGCGTCCGCGACTGCCCGAACCGGCCTACTTGGAGCGGGCCCTCGACTGCCCGGGCTGCGGCCGGCGTTTCCTCGCGCGGTACGCGTCGCTTCCCGCCCCCGTCGTGTGCCCCTCGTGCGGAAAGCGCGGAACGCTCCAAGCGTAGCTTGTCGCGTTCCGCTTTTCCCTCGGCGGCTGCGGCCGCCTCGGGAAGCGCGGCACCCTCCAGGCCTAGCTCGTCTCGTTTCAGCCTTCCGCGCGGCGGCTGGCCCGCAAGGTTCTTCCGTCGTGTCCGCGGTTGCGCTGCGATGGTCTCGCGCCGCCGCGCGCTCTTCATCGGGCGCTTCCAGCCCTTCCACCTGGGGCACCTCGAGGTCGTCCGCGCCATCGCAAGCGACTTCGAGGTCGTCATCGTGGGCATCGGCTCGGCGCAGGAGAGCCACACGCCCGACAACCCGTTCACGGCCGGCGAGCGCCACCTCATGATCCAGGCGAGCCTCGACGCGGCGGGCATCCGGAATTACGTCGTCGTCCCGATCGTGGACGTGGGGCGCAACGCGCTGTGGGTGTCGCACGTGGCCGCGCTCGTGCCGCCCTTTGAGGTGTTCTTCTCGAACAACGCGCTGCCCCGCCGCCTGTTCGCGGAGGCGGGGTACCAGGTGCAGGAGGCGCCTTTCTACGAGCGAGCCCGGTACAGCGGGACGCTCGTGCGCGAGCGCATGCTCGGCGGCGGCCCGTGGCGCGAGCTTGTGCCCAAGGAGGTCGTCGCCGTCGTCGAGGAGGTCCGCGGCCTCGACCGGATCCGCGAGCTTGCGGTCACGGACGAATGAGCCGGCGGCGCGCCGCTTCCGGACCGTACATATAGGGCTTTGTCGAATCCAAGCCGCATGTCGGGCGCGGACGCCACGCCGCAGGGCTCCCTCCCCGCGCTTCCGCCGGAATCGGGCGCGCCGGGCCAAGGCGAGGCCAAGTCCTCCTCGGCGGCCGATCTTCCGCCGGGCATCTGCGTCTCCATCCTCCACACCGGAAAGGCCGTCCGCCTCACCGCGCAGACGCCCGCGGACTTCCTGACCACGATCGCAAAGGCGAACGTGAGCTGGGTGAACTTCGGCGTGGACGAGCTTGCCGGCGACGGCGAGTTCGTGGCCTCGCTGCTTGGGTTCTCAAGCTCGCTTGTGAGCCTGCTATGCCGCGCGGGCCCCTCCGCCTACGAGGACCTCGACAGCGAGCTTGGCCTGCGTTTGCCGGTCGTGCGCGTGCGCGGCATGCAGGTGGAGGTGTTTCCGCTCCTCGTCTTCGTCCGCAAGGGCCTCGTGCTCACGGTCCACGAGCGCGGCAAGGTGGTGCGCATGGCCAAGTTCGCGCGCTACGCGGACACCTTCATGCGCAAGATCCCGCACGACGCGCCCATGCAGGACAAGCTCACGCTCCTTCTCATCCGCATCCTCAACGAGAACAACGACCGCAACTTCGACGGCCTGCGCACGCTCGAGGACGCCGGCGAGCGCCTGGCCGCCTTCCTCCTCAACCCCGAGGGCAAGGCGTCCGACCTCGGCCGCCAGGTGTACGAGATGAAAAGCGCGCTCATCGCGTACCTCGACACGCTGTGGGCAAGCCTCGACGTGATCCAGAACCTGCGCTACGGGGACGCGGAGCTCATCAGCGACGACGACCAGATCCTCGGGCGCGTGGGCATCCTTGCCGACGACATCACGCGCCAGATCTCGCTCTCCGAGCACATGAGCGAGGTGCTCGCTTCGGGCCTCGAGGTCCTCCAGTCGATCTACAACAACCAATTGCAGAAGCTCAACAACAAGCTTGCCCTCTTCGTGGGGGTGCTCACGCTCCTTGGCACGGCCGTGCTCGTGCCCAACACGCTTGCGACGGCCATCGGCGCCATGCCCGGCGGCTGGCCCTACGGCAACGACGCGTACTGGGGCCTCATGCTGGCAAGCACGGTCGTGTCGACGGGCGTCGCGTGGTACTGGGTCCGGCGCCGCGGCTGGATCCCGGACGTCGAATGAGGCACGAAGCCATGGACCGCCCGGAAGGCTCGTTTGCGACGGCCTGCGCGCTTGGCGCCACGCTTGCGCTCTTCTTCCTGCTCCTGCTGCTTCCGATCCCCATCCTCGGCGCGATCCTCGGGTCGTTCCTCGCCGGCCTTGCCTGCGGCATCGTCGTGCGCGGCGGGGCGCTTCGCGGCGCCGTGGCCGGCGTCGTTGCCGCGCTCGTCGCGATCCTCGTGTTCTCGCT
>DATLFM010000007.1 GCA_035541015.1 Candidatus Thermoplasmatota archaeon | reverse complement strand
CGCCGACGGCGCGGTGGGCGAGGTCAACGCCACGCTTGGCGCGGGCGGCTGGTCGGCCGCCTGGGCCGTCCCTGCGGACCTTCCGCCGGGCGAGTACCGTTTCTCGGTCGGCGGGGTGGACAAGTACGGCAACACGATCGGCCCCGTGCGGACCGCGCCGGCGCCCGCCGTGACCGGCACGCTCGAGCGATCCTTCCAAGGCGTGCCGCGGCTGCTCAACCGGACGGAGACGTTGCGCGTGACGCTGCCGGCCTCGGAGGGCGACGTCGAGCCCCGCTTCGTCTTGGAAGGCCCCGAAGGGCAAACGGCGGAGCCGGAGGTCTCCGTGCAGGACGGCCGGTACCGCCTCGTGTGGCGAACCGGACTTGCCGAGAGCCTTGGCGCCTGGCGGGTGCGCATGGACGCCCGCGACGCGCTTGGCAACAACGTGACGGCCGTCTCGGGCGACGTGTCCCTGCGCCCGGCCACGTTGGGCATTCGCCTGCTGCAGGGCCCCCGCGAGGTCGAGCTCGAGAAGACCGCCGTGTTCGAGTTTGCGGTCGTCTACGCGGACGGCAGCATCGCTCCGCCCTCGTCCCTGACCGTCCGCGTCGGCATCGGCCGGGGCAACCTCGCCGTCGAGCCGGAGCCGCGACTGGCGATCGTCGGCGATCGCTTCGTGGCAACCTGGACGCCCCCCGCCAACGTCGAGCCTTCCACGTACCGCATCGTCATCGCCGGCCGCGACGCAGACGGAAACGAGATCCAGACGTACCTTGGGCAGGGCTTCGCAGTCCGGCCAAGCCTGCTGCGCGGCCTCATCGGCGTGCCCGCGCTTGAGCTCCTGGGCGCCCTCCTTGCGGTGGGCGCGGCCGCCGTGGCGGGTCGAGCCTTGCGGTTCTCCCGAAGGGGCCCTTAGGCCCTCCCGCGCCTGGCGCGCGCAACCGGACGGCCGGGCGCGGGAAAAAGGCCCTGGTTCCCCTTGCCCGTTCCACCCGAATCGTCGTTGGGACCGGGGTTCCATCCCGCAAAGCGGATGGACCCGAGCGGACAAGCGAGGGGCGGTGAGACGTTGGGTAACCGACTGGCGGCCTTCGCGCTGCTTACGATCGCCATCGCAGGATTCTACGCTGCGAACGCGTTCGACGCCGCAAGCTCCGGTCCGCGCAACGTCACGGCTGCCGTCGTCACCGACGCGAACTCGTATCTTGCCTTGTCGGTGAACCAGACAAGCCCGCACAAGGGATTCGCCAGCGTCGGGAACGCGGGAGACATCATCTTCTCGTTCTCCACCGCAGACGGCGTCACGGGCACGGGTGTGAACCCCAACTCGACCTACTACTTCGACGACATCCTCAACGTGACGAACCAGGGGACCACGCAGGCAAGCGTGGTCGCCCACGCCACGACCACGTCCGCCGGCAGCAGCGCGATCCTCGTGTGCGCCCGGGCGCACGGCGGCGCCGCCATGAGCAACGTGTGCTACACGACGGCGACCACGCCCATCACGCTGCAGGTCGGCCAGTACCTCAACGTGGGCATCGCGGTCAACTCGACGGGCATCTCCCAAGGGTCGCCCGTGACGGGCACGATCACGATCGTGGCCAGCCGCCCCAGCTAGGCGGAACTTACGCGGGGGCGACGGTTCGCCCCCGCCGGCCTTGTTTTCCCCACGCCCGAAACGGGCGGAGGGACGAACGTCACGGGGGGACGGGACCGTCCCCTACATGCGGTTTCTTCGACAGAATCGTTCCGGCCACCGTAGGGTGAACGCGTGCGAGGTTGGATCTCCGAGGGACGAAGCCGCCCGGGACTCATCGTCCTCGCCGTCGCGCTGCTCTCCGTTCCGCTCCTTGGCGCGGCCGGCCATCCGCTCCTGTCCTACGCGGAGACGGGCTCCATGGCGCCCACGTTGCGCCCGGGCGACGGGTTCCTCATCAACCCGTTTGCGACAAGCCCGGCCATTGGCGACGTCATCGTGTACGAGTCGGTTCTCCAGGGCGGGCGTCTCGCCGTGCACCGCGTGACGGGCGGCGACGCGCGAGGCTACACGACGCGGGGCGACGCCAACGCCGTGTCCGACCAGGACGCGGGCGAGCCGTACGTCACGTCCGACCGCATCCGGGGGACGCTCGTGTCGCCGCAGGGCGCGCCCCTGGTCGTCCCGGGCCTTGGAGCGCCTCTGCTCGAGGCCGGCAAGCTCGCCCGGCAGGCGCAAGGGAGCCTGTCCGCCGCGTTGCCGTGGATTCCCCTTCTGCTCCTGGCCGCAGCCGGCGCCGTGCTGTGCTGGCCGGCCGGGCGCGCCCGCCCGCCGCCTGCCGCGGGGCGGCCGCAGGCCCGATCCCTCGTTCGACGGCTGTTTCCCCGCGGCGTGCTCGCGCGTCACCTCGCGATGGCCCTCTTCGTCTTGCTCACGGCTGGGCTCGTGGCAAGCTCGGCGTCGGCGTGGAAGGAGACGCGGGTGAGCATGGTGGTCTCGGACTCGCCGCCTCCCGACCAGATCCGGTCTGCGCGGCCCGGCGACGCGGTGCCGCGTGAGCTGGAGGTTTCGGGGCTCCCGCTTGTGCCCACGCTTGTGGTCTTCGAGGCGATGACGCCGGGGGCGCGACTCTCCGAGCGCTCGCTTGCGCTTCCCCCGGGAAGCACGCAACGCGTAGCCTTCGAGGAGGTCGCAGGCGCCAACCGCGGTCTCCAGGAGGACGTGGTGCGCGTCTGGCGTTACCCGTCGGTTCTTCCGCCCGAGGCCACGCTCGCGTTGCACGACGCCCTGCCGGGCGCCCCCCACCTTGCGCTTGGGCTTCCCATCCTGGCCGGCCTGTTCGTATGGTGGCGCTCCTTGCGCTTGGGCCATCTGCCCCTGCGCCTGGCGTTCTCGCGCGGTCCGGGGGTGCGAGCATGAACGGACGCGCCGCGCTTGCAGTCGGGCTTTGCGTCGCGGCGGTGGCCCTGTCGGGGCCGGGCTTGCAGACCTACGCCGCGGGCCTGCTCCCGCGCGCGACGGACGCCTCCGTGGTGGCCGGCTCCTTGGCCTTCCTCGCGGCGGACCCGCAACGGGTGGACATCCTCTGCCGGCCGGTCCCGGTCGTCGACACGGACGTCGGCATCGTCCTCGAGCAGAAGAGCCACGTGGCCACGATCGACCAGGTGTGGATCAACGAGAGCGTCGATCCCACCGGCGCCGCCTCGCACCAGCCCACGACCTTGTCGTCGTTTGGATCGGCGGCCAGCCAGGAGATCCAGGTGACGATGAGCCAGGAGCTGCACGACTGCTACCTCGAGATCGATTCCGATCACCTCAGCGAGACGAACCACGAACACTACGTGGTCTACACGATCGAAGCGGTGGCCGACGGCTTCCGCGCCCGCGTCGTGGTCCACGTCACCGTCCTCTACGACTACACGATCACATGACAAACGCCCGCACGCCCCCGCCTTGGGCGCACCCCCTCGTGCGCCGGCATCGCGTCCCCCTCACCGTCCTCGCCGTCGCGATGCTCGTCCTCGGGGGCGCTTGGGCCCATGCGGCCACAAGCCAGGTCGAGCGCCAGGCGACGACGCATCTCGAGGACCGCTGGGTCGAGCGCGCCGCGTTCACGTACGAGGTCCCCCTGGAGCGCGACTCCGTGCTCGGTCGGGCCGGCGCGAGGCTCCCCATGGGCGAGCCCGGCTACTTCTCCACCGTCGCCCCGAACGTGGACCTCACGTTCACGTGGGCGCTCCAATCGCCGGCCGCCTCGGAACTTGTGGCGCACGGCGAGATCGCGATCGACGTCAAGAGCCACTCGCCGTCCGGGCGCCCGTATTGGACCGAGCGCATCGTGCTCGCCGAGGGTCAGGCCGCCGGACCCGCCGGCACGCCGCTTGTGCTGCGCGCCGTGCTCCCCGTCGAGGAGCTGCAGCAGCGCGTGAACGACCTTGCCGGCACGGTCGGCTCGAAGGCCGGAACCGTGCAGTGGAACGTGGTCGGGCTCGTGCGCTTCTCCGCGCAAACGCCCTTTGGCCGCGTGACCGGGCCCAGCGAGTTCGTCTTGCCGCTCACCCTCGACCTTCCGCTCTACATCCTTCCCGACGCCACCGGCGGGACGTTCGTGCGCGAGCACGGCCGGCCGGTGGTGACCATCGCCGAGCACCGCGCCGGATGGACCGCGCTCGCCTCGGTTCCCCTGGCCGTCCTGGCGATGGCCGGCGGCGCGATCGCGCTTGCCCTCTGCGTCCGCTCGCGCCGCGGGGATCCGCTGTTGGGCTCGGGTCGCGAGGGCGAGCTTGCGCGCGAGCTTGCGCCGCACGAGGACTGGGTCACCACGGTCGCCTCGGTGCCCGACCCGCCGCCGCAGGCAAGCGTCATCGAGGTCGAGTCGCTCGGGGATCTTGTGGCCATCGCCGCCGAGGCGCGGACGCGCGTGCTGCGCGACGGATCGCGCGACGTGTTCTGGGTCCTTGCCGGCGCGGGGCTCTACCGGTACGGACGCCACGCGCGGGTGGGTCCCCCCCGAGAGGTGGAGTCGATCCCGCAGAGCCCCGAGACCGCCGGCTCTTCGGCCGCGCGGTCCGGACCGTCGAGCGCGGCCCCCGGCGACCTCGTCCGGCTGCTGGACGCGGCGGCCATGCATTCCATCTTCGCAACGCGCCAGGACGACGCGCCCGAGGCGCAGGCGCCCGCTCCGCCGGCCGCGACCGGAGCCGCCCCACCGCAGGACCCCATCGAGTCGCTCTTCCCCGGCCTTTCCTTCGACGACGCGAAGCCACCCCGCAAATAGCGAGGTTTTTCGGAACGTTCTTATCGCCCCTGCCGGTTGAAAATGCGAGGGATGCACGTGCCGCACGGGATCTCCGAGGGCTTCCTCCGCGTCGCCCGGCGGGAGCAGGCCGCGGGCCGCCGCGCCATCCTCGCCGCCATCGTGGCCGGCCTTGCCGTCCTGTTCCTTGCCGAGCTTGCCGACCCGGAGCCGCAGGGCGCCGCCGTGCGGACGTTCCTCGCGTGCGTGGCGGCCGGCCTTGCCGCGGGCTTCGCGCTTTCACGGTGGCGCCTCCGATCCTACGAGAGCGCGCTGCGGGCGCGATGGCGCCACTGGATGAGCGCCGCCGGCGGCTGCGCCTCCTTGTCCGAGATCGCCCGTCGGGCCGACGAGCGCGAGCCGCGCTCGCCCGCGGCCGCCGCGCTCCCCTACGCGGCCCTCGTGATCGCAAACGTCTCGCTGTTTGGGCTCTTGTGGGCCGACGTGCCCGGCGCCGAGACCGCCGCGCTTCCGCTGCTTGCCGTGAACGGGCTTGCCGTGGGCGCGCACGTCGCCGGCGCGGCCATGACGATGCGCTGGTGCCGCGAGTTCGTGCGTGCTGCCGACGAGCTCGTCGCGGACGGAACGGTCGGACTTTACGGCGAGCGGTAGCGCGATTCGTTTCGCAGCACCTTTATAGCACCATCAAGATAAGCGAAGCGGGGTGCACTTCCGCCATGGCAGAGCTCAGCCGTTTCGCCAACGTGCCCGTCTATACGCGGGCCGGAACCTTCGTCGGCAACGTCAAGAACCTTCTCCTCGATCTCGACGGGAACCGCATCGACAGCGTGGTCGTCGGCCGCACGAACCCCAAGCTCGTGCCCACGGGCCAGGACGTCGCCGTTCCCTACCGCTGGGTCGCCTCGTTCGACGACATCCTGATCCTGCGCCATTTCCCCGATCTCTCGGCGCTTGCCCCCGAGCAGGACGAGGTTCCCGAAGGCGACGAGCAGTTCGACGCCGTTCCAGAGATTCCGGCGCCCGTCGCGCCTCGGGCCGCCCTGCCGGCCCGCCCGCCGACGCGGCGCTGACCTTCTCTTCTCAGGGAAGGACCGCCCGCACCGTCGCCACGATCTCGTCGGCCGACAGGATGCCCGAGTGGCTCGCGCGGATGCGGCCGTTCGGGTCGACGACCACCGTCTTTGGCAGCGTGTACACGGCGTAGTCGCGCGCGGCAGCGCCGGACGGGTCGACGGCAAACGTCCAGTCGGCGCGAAGCTCGTGCCCTTCGCGCCGGGCCAGGCGGTGCGCGTCGCGCACGAGCTGCTCAACGTCTTGCGCCCGCTCGCGCGGATCCACGCTCACGGAGACGAACGCGACGTCCTCGGGCAGGCGATCCCGGGCGCGCGAGAGCTCCAGAAGCTGCGTCTGGCACGTGACGCACCAGCTCGCGAAGAAGTCGAGCACCACGGCGCGCCCCGCGAGGTCCCGAAGCTCCACCGGCGCGCCCGCCAGGGTCTGGGCGCGCAGCTCCGGCGCAAGCCCGGTCGCAAGCGGCCCGGCGAAGACGACCTCGCGCAGGCGCACGGCGTAGGTCACGTTCTCGCCCGCGCGCGGGTGGTTCGTGTCGACGACGATCTCCTGCCCGACGGATACAACACGGTAGGCGAGGCCGCCGATCGTCGCGTTGGCACCTTGGCGCGCCTCGTGCGTGACGTACATGCCCTCCTCGTCCCAGCGCAGGAGGCGCGAGGTCCAAAGGCTATGCCGCTCGTTGTGCCATGGCGTCTGTGGAAGCGGCGCCTCCGCGTGCTCGGGAGCGGGATCGTAGCGCCCGGTCCACGCCGAGCCGTTTGCGGCAATCACGACGGCCGGCAGGTCAAGCCCGAAGAAGCTTGCGATGGGATCGGAACCGGTGGGCGGCGCGCCGGCCCGCTCGAAGACCCTTGGGAATGCCTCCACCGCGGCCACGCGGAGGACCTTCGCGTCGGAACGCTCGCCGTAGGCGTCGGCCGCGTCGGCCCAATGGACGCGGGATTCGCCCGGCCGCAGCCCGTCGAAGGCGGCGACGAGGCCCGGCGTGGCCGTCCGCGTGCGCTCGGACGTCCAGCCTTCGGGCAACCGTCCCGGAAGCTCGGGCCCAAGGTACCATCGCGCGCCCTCGATCCGCGCCACGACGGAGCCGTCCGGGCCCCGCTCCTCCACGTCGGCCACAACGAAGTCGCCCGCGCGCGCCGGGATGGCCGGGGCCGACGGCGCCACGCAGCCCGCCAGGAGAAGCGAGCCCAGGAGGGCCGCGATCGCGAACGCCTGGTTCCTTCGCACGCGCGAAGCCATGCGCGGGGCCGCCAAAACCTTTCCGCCTGCCGCGCGGGCGGCAGCGGCGCGCTCCAGCATGAGCGCCAACATGATTAAGTACGGCCGCCCGGCTCGCCGCACGGATGACGTGGGCGGGACCCCTTCTGCTGTCGGGTTCGCTCGTTGCGGCGCTGGCCGCCGTGGCGCTCACGCTGCGGTCCGCCCGCGAGCCCGCGCTGGCCCCGCTGGCGCGCCGGGCCACGCTTCTGTCGCTCGCCCTTCTCGCGCTTGCCGCGCTCGTCCTCGTCGTCGCCTTCGTCACGGTCGACGTCTCGTACTACTACGTCTGGAACTACACGGACGCCTCGACGCCGTTGTACCTGCGGATCGCCGGCCTGTGGGCCGGACAGGCGGGCTCGGCGTTCCTCTGGACGATCTTCGTGGGCGCCGCCGTCGCGTACGAGGAGCGCCTCCAGGACCGGCATCCGGTGGGAGGCCCCGCCTTCCGCGCGGCGTTGCGGGCCGTCGCGCTTGCCGTGCTGTGCGCGTTTGTCGTCTGGACGATCACGCTCGATCCGTTTGCGCCAAGCAGCCAGTACCACCTTTCGGCGTTCACGGGCTTCTTCGAGCGCGTGCCCGACTACGCGGGCGCCGTGCCGGCCGTGTGCGCGCCCGGCGCGCGTCCAACCACGTGCGCACCGCAGGGATTCGGCTTGAACCCGCTCCTCACCACGCCGTTCATGGCCGTCCACCCGCCCATCCAGCTTGCGGCCTACGCGCTCGTCGTTCCGCTGTTTGCCGCCGCCTGCGCCTTCCTTGCCACCGACGATCCCGCGTGGTCGCGCGTGGCCAAGGCGTGGGGCCGGATCGCGTGGCTCCTCTTCGCGCTGGGGCTTGGCATCGGCGCCCTGTGGGCGTACTACGTGCTGTCCTTTGGCGGCTTCTGGGCGTGGGATCCCGTCGAAGTGGGCGACCTTCTGCCCTGGATCGCGCTCACGGGCCTCTTGCACGCGACCGTCGTGCACGAGCGCAAGGGCGGCCTTGGCTGGTACCTTCCGCTTCTGGCCGCGCTGCCGCTTCTCCTCACGCTCCTTGCCACGTTCGTCACGCGCTCGGCGCTCTGGATCAGCGCGCACGCCTTCGACGTGGGAACGAGCGCCATCGTCCCGGACCCCTTCGAGCGCGCGATGATCGTGCTGTCCACCAAGCCCGCGGTCTCGTACGTCGCCTCGCTCCTCTTCCTTGCGACCTTCGTCGTGGGCGCCCTGTTCCTGCTGCGCTTCCGTCGCCTGCGGCCCGCCGAGCTTTCGCGGCTGGACGCGCCGGTGGCCGTCCTCGCCGGGCTCTACCTTGTCCTTGGCCTCGTCGGGGCGCTCGATCCCGCTCGCCTCGTCGCTGGCGCGCTTTCGGCGGCGCACGCGCTGGGCCTTGGAAACCTCGTCCTTGGCTTCGGGGCGCTTGGCGTGCTTCTCGTGGGCGTGCCGCTTGCCGCCATGGTGCGCGCGTTGCCGGAAGGCTCCGATGAACATTCATCGCAAGGTTGGCTCGCCTCGATCACGGAGACGCAGCTTCTCCACGGTGCGGTCGTCCTCCTCTCCCTGGGACTTGCGGTCACCGCGTCCGTCCTGCTCCTTGGCGTCAATCTGTCGATCCCGTCGATGGCCGCCTTCTACAACAGCCGCGAGCCCTTCGTCGTCGTCCCGCTTGCGCTCCTTCTCGCTTTCACCTTCACGCACCGGCGGTTGGGCCGCGCGGGCGCGCTTGCGATGGTCGTCGCCACGCTTGGCGCCGGGCTTGCGGGATACGCGCTCTTCCCTTCGCACCGGCTCCTCGCGTTGGGCGCGCCGATCCTCCTCTTCGCGCTGTTTGCCGCCGTCCACAAGGTCGTCGCCACCGGCGCCTCCGGAAGCGCCGCTTCGCGGGAGACGCGCTGGGCCGGCGCGCTGCTTGTCCTCGCATCGCTCCTGGGGGTCCTCTTTTGGGCGAGCCCGCCCACCGTCCTTTCGTTGCCGGGCGCCACGGTTGCCCTGTCGCTTTGGCAGGTTCCCGTCGGGCTTGCGGCGTCCGCGCTCGCGTTTGCCGCAGGCGTGGCGACGATGCACGGGCGCAGCCGGGCCCTTGCCCTTCTCGGGGGCGCAGCCGGCGTCCTCGCCTTTGGATATGGGGTGGGGTTGGCGCTCTCGGTCGTCGCTCTTGCGTTGTCCCTGTCCGGCCGAGCAAGCTTCGATCGCGCCGGCGTTGCCTCCTCGCTTCGCGCTTCGCGCGCCAAGCTCTTCGGCGCGGCGCAACACCTGGGCCACGTGGGCCTTGTCCTCATTCTCGTCGGCTACGGCGCGAGCACGTTCCACGCGACGACGTCCGACTTCCGCGACCTCGTGAATCCGCTCGAACGCGGCGTTCCCGCAAGCGTGGCCGGCTACGACCTCCTGTTCTCCGACTCGACCGGCGTGGACGCCGACGGCGACGGCGTCTTCGAGGAGGTGACCGCGCACGTCCAAGTCTGGCGGGAGGGCCGCTACCTGGACACGGCGACCGTCACGCTCTATTGGGTGGCCAAGGAGCGTCAGCACCGCGCGACCGAGTACGTCCTGCGGCAGCCCTTCGGGGACCTTTACGTGAACGCGAACACGACGAACGTGCCGCGCATGCGCGTCTCGGAGGCCGACTGCGCGGGCGAGCTGCGCGAGCGTTTCAACTGCTGGGTGAACGCGGGAACCCTTGCGCAGTTCACGGTGCGCGGGGACAACCCGCGCTTCCCGAGCGACCGGGTGGACCGCGTTCAGGTTTCCGTGAAGCACCTGCCGCTTGTGTCCCCGGTCTGGGCCGGCGCGTTCCTGCTTCCCGTCTCCATGGTCGCCGTGCTGGCGCTCGATCCGCGTCGTCGGTGACGCGGCCCACGCGTCTTTAAGCGCCCGAAGGGGGATTGCTCGCGCGTGGCTGCGTCGAACCTCACCGTGGGCCGCGTGCGGGGCATCCCCATCCGCCTGCACGTCACGTTCCTGCTCGTGCTCCCGTTTTTCGCCTACATCATGGCCGAGGCGTACTTCGACCGCGGCGAGGGCTTCCCCGGGCCCCTTGCGCTCGTCTGGGGCGGCGCGCTTGCCGTGACGCTGTTTGCGTCGGTCGTGCTCCACGAGCTCTCGCACAGCCTCACGGCCATGCGCTACGGCGTGCGCATCAAGAGCATCACGCTGCTGCCCATCGGCGGCGTCTCGGCCATGGAACGAATGCCCTCCGAACCGTGGCAGGAGCGCCGGATCGCGCTTGCCGGCCCCGTCGTGAACTTTGCGATCGGCCTGCCGATTGTCGCCGTGACGCGCTTGGAGCTCATCCCCGCGATCGTTCCGCAGTTCGACACCTTCGTCGGGTGGGTGGGCTGGCTCAACGTGCTGCTGGGCGCCTTCAACCTCTTCCTGCCGGCCTTTCCCATGGACGGCGGCCGCGTGCTGCGCGCGACGCTTGCGGCGCGCATGGGCTACGACCGCGCCACCGGCTGGGCCACGGGCATCGGGCGGGCGCTCGCGTTTGTCATGGGCGCGTTTGGGTTCGTGATGCTCCTGCGGGGAGCCGGGGGCGGGATCTGGCTCCTGCTCATCGCCTTCTTCATCTACCTCGGGGCCAACGAAGAAGAGCGCATGGTGGGCATGACCACGCGCCTTGGCGACCTCACGGTCGAGCGCATCATGACGCGCCAGCCTGAGACCTCTCGCCCGAGGCGACGCTCGACGTCGTCTTCGACCGCATGCTTGCCACCAAGCATCTGCACTTCCCCGTCACCGAGGGCGACCGGGCCTTGGGCGTCGTGGGCCTCACCGACGTCGCCAGCGTCGACCGGTCGACGCACCCGACGACCCGCGTCCGGGACATCCTCAAGCCGACCTTCCCGGCGCTGCCGCCCGAGGCGCCGGCCGCCGACGCGCTCCGGAAGCTCTCCGAGGGCCAGGACGACATGATCCTCGTCCTTCGCGACGGGCGCCTCGAGGGCATCGTCACGCGCACCGACGTGGCGCGCATCGTGCAGATCCTGGGGGCCGGCGCAGGGTGATACGGGACGACGAGGAGCCGGAGCGGCGGCTCCTCATCGACGTTCACGAGCCGCCGGAGATCGCGCGCGAGCTTCGAAAGCGAGAGGTCCCCTTCGTGGAGCGCAAGCTCTCGCCCGGCGACTTCGTGGTGGGGCACGTCGGGGTGGAGCGAAAGACCATCTACGACTTCTGGGCGAGCCTCACGCGGCAGCGCCTCTTCGACCAGCTCGCGCGCCTGCGGGAGGCGTACGCCGTGCCGCTGCTTGTCGTCGAGGGCCCGCCGTCGGCCATCGACGAGTTTTCAAACCCGCGCGTCCTCCACGGCGCGATGGCCGCCATCGCGCTTGACGCCCGCATCCCGATCCTGTGGACGGGAGGGCACGCCGGCACGGCCGACCTCCTCACGGTCCTCCACCGGCGCGAGGCGACGGCCGGGCGATTCTCTCGCGCGCGCACGGTGCCCCGCTCGGTGTCGCCGCGCCAGGCCCAGCGCCTGCTCGTGCAGGGATTGCCAAGCGTGGGCGAGGTCACGGCGGACCGGCTGCTTTCCCATTTCGGCTCCGCGCGGGCCGTCTTCGCGGCCTCGCCGCGGGACCTCGCGCGCGTGCCGCGCCTCGGGGAGCAGCAGGCCGCGGCCATCGCGCGCCTGCTCGACGAGCCCTATCCCTCGCGCGACGGGAGGATTGCCTGATGGTTGCAAAGCTCCTCTGCTACACGGATGGCGCCTCTCGCGGAAACCCCGGAGCGGCGGGGATCGGCTTCCTTCTCGTGAACGCGGAGTCCGGGGGGGTCCTCGCCGAGGAGGCGCGCAGCATCGGCGTGGCCACGAACAACGAGGCCGAATATCGCGCGCTTGTCGCCGCGCTCGAGGCCGCGCTCGCCTACGCGCCGCGCGAGGTGGCGCACTACTCGGACAGCGAGCTTCTGGTGCGCCAGCTCAACGGACAGTACCGCCTGCGCGCGGAGAACCTGCGTCCGCTTCTGGCCCGCGTGGAGGAGGCGCGGACGCGCTTTGAGCGCGTGAGCCACGCGCACGTGCCCCGCACCCATCCCATGATCGCGCGCGTGGACGCGGCCGTGAACCGCGCGCTCGACCGCGCCGCGCGAGGCTTCTGACCGCTCAGCGCACCTTCTCCGGTTCGCCCGCTCGGCGCCCGCCTTTCTGTTCCTTCGCGATCTCCTGGACCTTCTCGACCGTGTTCTCGGCGACCTGGCTTGCGGTCGCGTCGTCCTCGCCCCGCTCGCGGAGCTCCTGCTCGATGTAGTCGCGGCGCTCCTGCGGCCGCTCGGTGTACTGGCGGGCGGCTCGCTCCTTGGGGTCCACCGCGCCCGGGGGCGGCGACTTCGCGGTCACGCGCGCACCTCCTGGACGCCTTCCTTTCGCGCGCAGGCGGCGCAGCAGAAGACGCGCTCGGGCCCGCCTCCTGGGATCTCCACCCCGTGTCCGATCACACGGCAGCCGCAGTGCGAGCACGTTGGCGCCATGGCATGGATCGCGCACTCGAACGAATCGAACGTGCCGGCCCGGTCGCCCTGGCGGATCTCCATGGTGTTCGCGTACTCGTTTCCACACACGTCGCATCGTGGCACGATCCCACCGGCCTAGAATCCCGTGCCGGGCCGCCGTTCGAGATCGCGGTCGCCGCGCCGCGCGGTCGTGTCGGTGTCCCGGGTCCACTCGTCGAACCGGCGCTCGATCGTCTCGCGGGTCTCGCCCGTCTTCTCGGAGAGCCATCCCGTGAACTGCTGCCAGTTGCCCCGGTGGCTGTCGATCTCGTCGTCGGTGAGGTCGCCCCAAGTCTCCCGGACGCGGCCCTTCAGCTGGTCCCAGCGTCCTTGCCACTTCTGCTCCGTGGATGTCGGCGTGCGTTCGGCCATGGCAATCGGGCGTACTCGCCTTCCGCGCTGCTTAGGCCTTCTAGGACGCACGCCGGTCGTCCGCCGTTTCCCGGCGGCTGGACGCTTGGTCGCGAAGCGCGGCCCGCCGCAGCTTGCCCGTGGCCGTCCGGGGAAGCTCGGCAACGAACTCGACGCGCTGAGGTCGGGCGTGCGCGCCCAAGCGTTCCCGGACGAGGTCGCAAAGCGCCTGCTGGAGGTCGGCCGAGCCGGAGCCGTTCCGCGGGACGACGTACGCGGCCACCGCCTGCCCGCGCGTCTCGTCGGGCAGGCCTACGACGGCGCATTCCGCCACGGACGGATGCGCAAGGAGGATCGATTCCACCTCGGCCGGACCGATGCGGTATCCGGCCGACTTGATCACGTCGTCGCGTCGCCCGAGGACCCGGAGGTACCCGTCTTCGTCCGCGCGCGCGAGGTCGCCCGTGCGCAGGAGGCCCTCGGCAAGTGGCAGGATGGGCGGCCGGTCGGGACCGCGCCAGTACCCGAGCATGAGGGTCGGATCGGGAGCGGCGACGGCAAGCTCACCCTCCTCTCCGGGCGCGCAACGGGCGCCGTCCTCGGCGATCACGCGCACGTCGTGGCCGGGATACGCCTTGCCGGTGCATCCGGCGCGCCGGGTCCATGCGCGCGCGGCGCCGCCCACAAGGAAGGCGCACTCCGTGAGACCGTAGACCTCCACGGGGGAAAGGTTCCATCGCGCGCTCGCCTCGCGGCGAACCGCCTCCGGAAGCGGTTCGCCCGCCGTGTGGAGCGAGCGCAGGGGGGGCGGCTCTCCGCCTTGCGCGAGGAACGCGCGCAACGCCGTCGGCGGAAGGAAGGCGTTGCGCACGCCCGCGCGTGCGATGCGGGCGCAAGCCTCCGCGGCGTCGAACCGGCTCCTGCGCCCGTAGGCGAACACGGGAACGCCCAGGGCCCACGGAGCCAGGAGCGCGTCGTGGAGGCCGCCGATCCACGACCAGTCCGCCGGGCTCCAGAAGAGATCGCCCTCGGCGGGCAGGGGATCGTGGACCAATCGCAGGGCCGGAAGGCGTCCGTCGATCACGCGGTGCGGAAGGAGCGCGCCCTTGGGGACGGCCGTCGTTCCGCTCGTGTACAGGAGAAACGCGGGCGCATCGGCGTCGCGCGGGTCCTCCGGCAGGCGCCCTTCCGAGGGAAGGCTCGCAAAGAAGGATTCGTGCGAGGAGACCGTGGCGAGCACGGGGCGCCGCGAACGCGAGCCGATCGCTTGGCCCACGACGTCCTTGCGTTGGGCGTCGGCGACGATGAGCGCGGGGGCCGCGTCGGCGAGCCGGGTGCCAAGCCCGTCGGGCCCAAACAAGGGCGAGAGGGGCACGGCCATGGCGCCCACCCGCAGGGCGGCCAGGTGCACGATCGGGGCCACGGGATGCTGCGGTAGCACGGTGGCCACGCGATCGCCGGGGAGGACGCCTTGGGCCAGAAGCCACGCGGCCGCGCGCCGAGAGAGCGCCTGAACGTCGCCAAAGAGCAGCCTGGTCTGCCGTCCCTCGGTCGCCTCGAAGACGAGCGCCGGGGCCCGCGGATCCTGCTCGTCGAGGAGGCGCGGCAGCGTTCGCGCCATGTCAGGCAAGCCCGAGGTCGCGCGAGAGAAGGCCCAGCGGAAGGCTTCCGGCCGTGAGGAACCGGTCGTGGAACTGGCGCTGCGCGAGTCCGCGCGCCGCGGCCTTGGCCGCAAGCTCGCCGATGAGCACCTTGCCCAGGAGGTACGACAACTGGTACCCGGGCGTTTGGGTGTACCGCTTAAGCTCGGCGCGGGCGCCGTCCTCCGGCATGCCCGTCTTCTCGACGAGCATGCCGACACCTTGGTCGAAGGTCATGGAGCCGTCGTGGATGCGGACGTCGATCACGATGCGGCAGGCGCGCCACAGCTGGTCCTTCGCTTGGACAAATCGCGTCGCCTCCCCCGCGCCGTACCCGTGCCGGAACATCATCTCCTCGCAGTAGTGCGCCCAGCCCTCGATCGTCTCCGTGGCGCCGACGAGGATGCGCGCGGTCGAGGGGTTCGCGTTGGCCATCGTCAGCTGGAGGTGGTGGCCGGGGTAGCCTTCGTGCACGGTCGTGTTTTGGATCTCGGCGTGGGGGAACTGCTCGACGGGGCGCGGCGTGACCATGTACACGCCAAGCTGCGTGGGCTCGAAGCGCGCGGGCGGGAAGTAGGCGGCAAACGGGATGATGTGCCGCAGGTACGCAGGCGTCTCGATCACGTCCAGGCGATCGTTCTCCGGCAAGGTGGCGATGCCGGCGGATCCGACGAAGTCGCGGGAGGCCCGCACGCTGTCGCGGTACGCCGTGAGCACGTCGGCGAACGTCTCCGGGTGGTCCCGCGCGAGGACGGCCGTCGCCTTCTGCACCGGCGTGTCGCCCGAGGGCTCGCCGGCTTTGCGCAGCACGGCCTCGGCGGCGGCTTGCACCTCGGCTTCCTTCTCCTTCACGAGCGCGTGGCCGCGCGCGAGGATCTCGTCGGCCGACAGGCCAAGCGCGCGAAGCTCGACGAGCCGGCGCATGCGATCGGCGCCGATGGACCAGCCGCCCTCGATCGTCTGGCTGCGGGCGTCGAGAACGTCCTGTAGCCAGTCTCGGTGGCCGGCGATGGATCCGTGGGCCACCTTGACGGCGCGCTCGACGTCGGCTCGAAGTGCGGCGGGGGCCGTCGCGGCAAGCTTCGTCACGGCCTCGAGCGTGGCCGGCGCGGCCTGCGCCGACTCCATGGCGATCTCGACCCACAGGTGGGGCATGTTCTCGCCGAACCGTTCGCGCCCCGCCTCGAAGAACGCGGGCGAGGCGGACAGGCGCGCGGCGATGGCGGAAAGTCGTTTCTCCAGGGGCCACGTGTCGCGCACAAGGAGCGCAAAGAGGTGGTCGAAGAGGTCCATGGCAAGATCGGGGTTTTTCTCCCAATTGCGAAGCTCCGTCGCCTGGAAGAGGCCCAACCGAAGCGTGTAGAGCATCGCGCCGAGGTCCACGCGACGGTCGGCCGGAACGGCCTCGCTCTGCCCCATGCGCTCGAGCTCCGCGAGCCACTCCCGCTGCTTGGAGACTTCCCGCTCGACCTGCGCGCGCGACGGGTCCGCAAGGAGCTGGTCGTACTCGTGGACGCCCAAGCTCGTGGCAAAGCTCGGGCTCCACCGAAGCTGCGTCCGGTACACCTCGTCCACGAGCGCGTCGAAGCGGGAGGCGGGCATGGGATCGCGCCGAGGATGCCGCGGCGCCGGCTTGAACCTTCGCGGAGCACCCGCGGCCGGTCGCGGCGCCGCCCTCGTCGCCGACGCGCAGCTTCATCAAGGGCGCCGCCGTTCCGGCGGGCATGGACCTCGCCTCGGCGTGGCGCGACGAGTTCCCCGGGCTTGCGCGCTCGACCTACCTCAACACGTGCTCCCTGGGGCAGCTTCCCCGCCGCGGCATCGCAGCCGCGGAGGAGTTCCAGGAGCGGTGGATGAGCCTTGGCGCGTCCGCGTGGTACGAGATCTGGGTGGAGCAGGTGGAGACGCTGCGCCGCCAGTACGCCTCGCTCATCGGCGCGCGGCCCACCGAGGTCGCCTGGGTCCCGAACGTCTCGGTCGCGCTGTCGGCGATCGCCTCCTGCATCGACTACGAGGATCGCCCGGACGTCGTGCTTTCCGAGATGGAGTTCCCCACCGTGGCCTACCAGTGGCTGGTGCGTCCGGAAGCGCACGTCCGGTGGGTGCAAAGCCGCGATCGCGTGCGCGTTCCCGTCGAGGACTACGCCTCGCAGATCACGGAGGCGACGGCGGTGGTGGCGGCAAGCCGCGTCTTCTACACGAGCGGCTACCTGCAGGACGTGGCGGCGCTTGCCAAGGCGGCCCACGCCAAGGGCGCGCTGCTTCTCGTGGACGACTACCAGGCCACGGGCCAGGTGCCCATCGACGTGCACGCGGCCGACGTGGACGTCCTCGTCGGCGGCAGCCTCAAGTGGCTGCTGGGCGGCATCGGGTCGTGCTTCCTGTACGTGCGGCAGGACCTCGTCGAGCGGATGTCACCCCGCGTGGTCGGCTGGTGGGGCAACAAGCACATGTTCGACTTCGACGCCACGCGCTTTGCCTACCGGCCCGAAGCTCGACGCTTCGAGACGGGCGAGATCGGCATGCCAAGCGTCGCCTACGCGAGCGCGGGCGCGAGCATCGTGCAGGAGATCGGACCCGCGACCATCCGGCGCGCCACGCTTGCTCTTGCGACGGACCTCGTCGAGCGCGCGGAGGATGCAAAGCTCGTCGTGAAGTCACCCGAGCGCCCGGACGAGCGAACGGGCATCGTCATGATCGAGCTTCCCGACCCGAAGAAAGCCGTGAAGCACCTGGCCCAGCGCGGCATCGTCGTCGACGACCGGCCCGGCCGGCTTCGCATCTCGCCGTACTTCTACAACACGGTCGCCGAGAACGAACGCATCGTCGACGCGCTCGTCTCCGGCGGCTTTCGCGACGCGGCCCGTCGCGCCTAGGACATCGAAAGCCCGCTTGCCCCGTCCGTCCGGAGGAACCACTGGGCGCCCGGCGGCACGCGCACGCGCAGATCGAGATGCACGGTCTCCGCGTGCAAGCGGCCCGGCAAGTCGAAGAGGATCTCCGCGGCCGCCCACCGCATCCACCGCACGTCCTGCGGCTCGTAGATGGAGGGATAGAGGAAGACGATGTCGTCTCCTTCGGCCACCTTCTGGTCGTTCACGTAGAGCGCCGCCGTCACCTCGATGAGCGGCGCGTTCGTGCTCGCGAGAAAGAGGCGCAGCTTCGCGTCCTGGACGGGCGCCGACAGCGTCCCGCGCGCGGAGATCGGCACCACGACGCGAAGGTCGTCGAGCGAGGGCAGAAGCCCGGCCCGGTCGTGGAACCAGCGCTGCGTGCCCGGCGTGGTCTTGAGCAGCCAGGAGACGGTGCCCTGGGACTCCTCGAAGGTGAGCTTGAGGCGCGCGCCGGGAACGTCCTCGCCGTCGCGGCCGGCCGGCGCGGAACCAACGTCCTCGACGGCCTCCGAGAGCCCGGAGACAGCGGAGCGCGCGTTCGAGAGCAGGCGCGCGGGCTGCGCCTGCGCCGGCGCGTGGTCGGAGGGCGATTCAGGCCCGTCGCTTGAGGGAAGGACCGACGGAACAGACGCGGGATCCAGGATCGCCCCGGCGGCCGGAAAGGCCACGAGGGCGGCCAACGTCGGAACAAGCCAACCGCGTGTCATCGCTCGCACCGCGCTCCGTTGGTTCGCGCGGTGGAATCAAGCCATTGGATGGTTCGTGCAACGTGACTAGACGAATCGTTTGAACGCCTCGCGCGCAACGCATCGCGTTGGTTGCCCCGCGGCACCGCCGACCTGCGCGCCGCAACGCTGCCGCGCGGCCAACGCCGCCTGAGCCAGCACGCTTTTGCCCCGCCGCGAAGAACGTCCCGCGATGGGTTCGGGCAAGCGACGGCCGCTTGGCACGCGCAACGCGCGCGCGGACGAGATCCCCACCGACGGCCTTGCGCCGGACGAGGTCTGGAGCATGGCGAGCCTCGACTACGGCCTGCGCCCGGCGCCGGGCCTCCAGCCCGCGCGGTTCCTTTGGTCCAACGTGGTGAAGTCGCCCCGGCCGCTTGCCGCGCGGCGCGGCGACGAGGGAGCCTACGCGGTCTACCTTGGTCTCGAAGCGGACGTCGACCTTCGCATCCAGTACACGACCATCGTGAGGGCCGACGTGGACGACGAAGGTCGCCCTCGCGCCCGGGTCGAGGAGCGAGTGAGCGTGTCCCGCCGAGCCCTGCTCGACGCGATGGACCGCGTCCGGCGGGGAGCGCAGGAGTGGTCCGCGCGGGCGCGCGAGCGTCTGGGCGCCGCCCTCGCCTGGCAGCGGGCCGGCGCGAAGCGCGCGCCGCGATGGCTGCTGCCCTTGCTCCTCGCGTCGTTGCGCCTTGAGGCGCGCGTAGGCGTGGCGGGAATCGAGCTCGTGCGCGCAGCGGCGGTCGCCCTCGTCGAGATTCCCGACCTTTTCGTCACGAACCTCCTTCGCCTGGAGGCCCACCTGTACGACCGGCTGGGACGCCGCAGCCTCTGGCAGGGCGTCCGCGACCCTTCCGTCCTCACGCTCGAGCAGCGGGCGGTCGTCGCCTTCCTCACGTTTGCGATCCTCGCCGCGACGGTGCTTGTCCTCAACTCGATCTTCGCGCTTGCGCTTCCCGCCTACGCGGACGCCTATCGAGGACTGCTCGCCAATTTCCTGCTGCACCTCACGGGCACGCTGGGCGCCCCGATTTTCATGGAGCCCCTCGTCGCGCTGGCGACCGTCACGATGGGACCCACGCTCGCCTTCGCCGGTTTCTTCCTGGGCAAGGCCATGGCCGTGTGGATCCTCTATCTCCTTGGCGAATCGCTGCACGATTGGTTCCTCCGCCGGGCCAAGGGACGCACGCGGGGGGCCATGGATTGGCTCCACCGGCACGCGGACCGCCACGGCGTGCTCGCGCTTGTCGCCATCAACGCCGTGCCCTTCGCGCCCGAGCAGCTCGTCCTCGTGCTTGCCGTAAGCGGCATGCGCTTCCGCTCCTGGATGGCGGGCAACCTCATCGGAAGCGCGATCAAGATCGGCGGCGTCGTGCTCCTCACGCTTGCCATCGGGCCGGAGCGCGTGGGCGACCTCTTCTCCCTGGGCTGATCACTTGGGGCTCGTGCCGGCAAGCTCCGTGAGGCGGTTTCGGACGGCCCAGAGCTCCGGGAACAACGTGGCTTGCACGTCCTTCTCGAGCGCATGGACCGCATAGCCCTTGAGGCTCTTCACGTCGCGCCCGATCTGGCGCTTGACGAGCCCGAGATGATCTTGCCGCCAAAGCGAGAAGAACTCGTCGAAGTCCGTCATCGCCTCGGCCATGCGGTAGAGGTCGGGGTGGCGTGCGGCGTGGACGTACACGTCCTCCAGGGACACGTTGCGCCGCGCGAGAACGTCAGCAAAGGGCCTCCACAACCGTGGCGCGTGCTTGAGGAGGTTCTGGAAGCCGGGCGACTCGGCGCCCGAGCCGCGTCCCAGGTGCCGCCGCACCTCATGGAAGTCCCACGGATTCATCGTGTTGAGCACGTGCAGCTGCTCGCGGACGACGCGGACGGCCATGGTCGCGCGCTCGAAAAGGCGCACCGCCTCGAGAAGCCGGTCGCGCGCGAGAAGCTCACCGGCCGTCTCAATCTCGAAGAGGATCTGCCGGGCCCACAGCTCGAAGGTCTGGTGCACCGTCTGGAACAGGAGCTCGTCGTGGTGCACGAGCGAGGGGATGGGCTTCTGCAGCGCAAGGAGCGCGTCCACCTTCATGTAGCGCTCGTAGTCCGTGCGTCCCTCGCCGGGCAGCACGGGACCCTCGCCCGGGGGCACCTGCGGCGCGCCGTGGCCGGGCGACGGCGTGCCCGTCGCGGGCGGTTCCTGCGTCATGCGGGCGCAGAGCCCCACCTCGTAATAAACGTTGAAGTAGGGGCGCAACGATGCAGCGCACGTGACCGACGCGCGACCGGGGACCACGCCGCGTTCCGGCATCGACTTCGAGGCCCTGGCGCGCGACCTGAAGCCCCTTGGCAACCCCACGCGCCTGGACCTTCTGCACTTCCTCGTGCGCCCCCACTACCTCGAGGAGGTCGCTTCGCACCTTTCCATGGCGCGCCAGGCCGCGGAGAAGCACGTCGAGCAGCTGGTCGAGATCGGCGTCGTCCGCCCCCAGTCGGGCCGCCGCGAGCACGGGCCGGTCACGGAATACGTGCTCGTGCCGCAACGGCTCTTTGCCATCGGCGAGGAGTTCGGGAAGCTCGGGGTGCTCCGTCCCGAGCGTCCCGGCGACGATCTCGAGCGCACGATCGTCACGCCCGTCGCCGCGCCTGCGCGACCGGGCCCGGGAACGGCCTACCTTGCGATGGTCCACGGCATGCGCATCGGCGCCATCCTTCCCCTCACGGGAAAGGACGCCTGGACGATCGGACGCGACAAGGACCGCGACGTCGTCCTCGACTACGACCCCTTCGCCTCGAACCGCCACGCCGAGATCGTGCGCGAAGGCTCCACGTGGTCGCTCGTGGACACCTTCAGCACAAACGGCACCTACCTCAATTGGGAACGGCTCCCGCGCGGGGGCCGAAGCGCGCTTTCGGCCGGGGACGTGGTCGGCGTCGGGAAGACCCTGCTTGTCTTCAAGGTCTGACGGTTGGGCGTTTGGCCCAAGAACATCGCGAAAAAGTATATATGGTCCGGAGGGGACGTTTCGTCGATCCCGGGAGGCGCATGCGGAATGCACGCAGGCACGGCCAACCGCACCGTCGCCCAGCCCGGGCGCCGGCGTCTGCCGTGCTTCTTGGTCTTTTGGCGATCCTGGCCGCAGGATCGGCCGCTGCCGGCGCGCGCCTGGATCCGGAGATCGTGGACCGCGTTGGCGACGCCCAAGGCCCCGGGTCGGTGTACTGGGTCACGAGCCGGCCGGACCCGGCCATGGACATCTTCTTCGCGTACTTCGCAAACGACACAAGCGGCGACGTCGTCGTCACCATGGAGACCTCGCGCGCCGAGGGCAATCTTCCGCCCTCGCACTATTGGATCGTCACCTGGGAGCAGGGCAACGAGCGCTTTGCCGTGTGGTATTCCAGCAAGCACGACGTTTTCCAATACGGCCGCGTAGGAACCAGCGGGCTTAGCCTCTCCCTCGATGCGCGAACGCTCATCTCGTTTGCGCCGCTTGCCGTCGTCTCGGGCGAGGTTGAGTTGGGCGACACGACCGTGGTGCGGCTCGTCCTCCCGCGCGCCGTCGCGCAGTTCTCCGAAGGTCTCATCCTGGCCCGCTCCGCAGCCCACACGGCCGACTGCGACGAGGCGGGCGACTGCCGCATCGCCGACACTGCGCCCAACGGGGGCTACGGACGAGCCTTCGTGGTGGCGCAGGCCGAGGACCCATCGCTGCCGCCTCCCGAGATCGACCTCTCCGGCGAATCCTCCGAGCCCTTGCAGACCGCTGGCGTCCCCGACCGGAGGGCCGACCCAGGCCTTCTCTTCGACGGGAACCTCTTCCTTCCGCTTGCCGCCGCCGCGGTCGCGCTTTCCGCCGGCGGCGCGGCGCTTCTGCGCCGCCGCGTCAAGTCCCGCCCGCCCGCGCCCGCGGTCGACGCCTCCGCGCGCGTGGCGCTCGACCCCGGCCTTGTGGCCTTCGGGCGCTACCTCGTCAAGCGCTCGCTCTCCTCCGGCGGATTTGGACGCATCGTGCTCGCCGAGGACCAGCTTCTGGCGCGCCCCGTCGTCGTGAAGGAGCTCCTGCCCGAGTGGCGCCGCGACGCCGCCGCCAAGCAAGCCCTGCTCCACGAGGCTCGCGCCGCCGGGTCGCTTGCGCACCCGCACATCGTCACCGTGTACGACATCGCGCGCGCCGGCGACGACCATTACCTCGTCATGGAGTACGTAGGCGGCGGGAGCCTCGAGGAGCGCCTGAAGAAGCAAGGCACGCTGCCCCTCACCGAGACGCTGCGCATGGCCGCCGAGATCCTTTCGGCCCTGTCGGCCGTGCACGCGCGGGGCATCATCCACCGCGACATCAAGCCCGCCAACGTGCTCCTCTCGCAGGACGGCTCGGTCAAGCTCACGGACTTCGGCGTCGCGCAGACGAACAACGACGACCTCGAGCTCACCACGACAAACCGCCACGCGGGCACGGTCGCCTACATGCCGCCCGAGCAGATCCTGGGCGATCCCGTGGACGGCCGCAGCGACCTGTACGCGCTCGGCGCCCTCATGGTCCGCATGCTCACGGGACGCCGCTACCTGCCCGGCACGACGACGGAGGAGTTCCGCCGCAACGTGCTCGACAAGGAGCCGCTGCTTCCCATCGAGAGCGTTCCCGACGACGTGAACGCGCTCCTGAGGAAGGCCCTCTCCAAGAAGAAGGAGCAGAGGTTCCAGACGGCCGCCGAGATGCGCGCGGCCGTGCTCGCGGCCCTTCGGCGCCTGCCCGAGGACGCCTCCAGCCGGTAGCTTTTTCCCGTGCCCCAAGCTTTGCGCCCCCATGCGGGAGATCCGCCGGGTGGCCGTGCTGGGCGCCGGCAACATGGGACGCGGCATTGCGCAGGCTTGCGCCCAAGCGGGCCTCTCCGTCGTCGTGCGCGACGTGAAGGACGATCTCGTGCAGAAGGGGCTTCAGCGCATCCGCGCGGACCTCGAACGTCGGGTCGCCAAGGGCAAGATCGCGCAGTTGGAGGCCGCCGCCGTCGCGGCTCGCGTGAGCGGGACGACGGCCGTGGCCGAGGCCGTCGCGCAGGCCGACCTCGTCGTCGAAGCCGTCTTCGAGGACCTGAAGGTCAAGAAGGAGGTGTTCGCCGAGGTGGACCGCGCCGCGCGGCCGGAGGCGATCCTCGCCACGAACACGTCCTCCCTCTCGGTGACGGAGCTTGCGCGCTCGACGCGGCACCCCGAGCGTTTCGCGGGCCTCCATTTCTTCAACCCGGCCGCCGTGAACCTCCTCGTCGAGGTCGTGGCTGGCGAGAAGACCGCGCCGGCGACGATCGACGCGCTCCTTCGCGTCTCGCGCGAGCTTGGCAAGACGCCCATCCGAGTGGCCGACTCGCCCGGCTTTGCCGTGAACCGGTTCTTCGTTCCGTTTCTCAACGAGGCCTGCCGCCTCGTCGACGAGGGTCTTTCCTTCCCCACCGTCGAAGCCGCCGCGAAGGAAGCCTTTGGCATCGGCATGGGCCCCTTCGAGCTCATGAACTTCACGGGAATCCCGATCGCGTTCCACGCGCAGGAGAGCCTGCACCGGGGGCTCGGCGAGTTCTATCGGCCAAGCGCGCTTCTCAAGAAGCAATTCGAGGCCGGCCAGCCGTGGAACCTGGACGGCGCGCCCGATCCCTCCACGGTCCCCGCCGCGCGCGACCGCTTCCTTGGCGTCTGCTTTGCCATCGCGGCAAGCCTCGTCGAGGAGACCGTGGCCACGCCCGGCGACGTCGACAAGGGAGCCACCGTGGGGCTACGCTGGAAACGGGGGCCCTTTGCCATGATGAACGAGGCGACGACAAAGCGCGCGCTCGCGCTCGTCGAGGCGGCCAGCCGCCACCACGGCGGAAAGCTTCCCGTCGCCCGCAACCTGCGCGCGCTCGCCGAGACGCGCGGCAGCGCCGCAGGCGAGCCCTGGCGCATCCCCAAGGTCCGCTACGAGGCGGGTGAGGGCGTGGCCGTCGTGACGATCGACCGTCCCGAGGCGCGAAACGCGCTCAACGCCGAGGTCCTCTCCGACTTGGCGGCGGCGCTTGCCCGCGCGGAGGCCGACGACACCGTGCGCTGCGTCGTGCTCACGGGCGAGGGCCCCGCGTTCGTCGCGGGCGCCGACATCGCCGTCATGGCAGAGGTCACGCCCGCGCAGGCGCGCGAGTACACGAAGCTCGGGCAAGACACGTTCCGCCGGGTCGAGCGCATGGAGAAGCCCGTGATCGCCGCCGTGAACGGATTCGCCTTCGGCGGGGGCTGCGAGCTTGCGATCGCCTGCGACGTCATCCTCGCAAGCGAGAAGGCGCAATTCGGGCTGCCCGAGGTCGGCCTTGGGATCCACCCCGGCTTTGGCGGGACCCAGCGCCTGCCGCGGCTCGTGGGCCGCCACGTCGCCAAGGAGCTCATCCTCTCGGGCGACACCTTCGACGCGCGCCGCGCCGCCGAGATCCGCCTCGTGAACCGCGTGGTTCCCCACGCGCGCCTCCTCGACGAGGCGCTCGCGCTTGCGCGGCGCATCGCGCAGAACGCGCCCTACGCCGTGCGCTTGGCCAAGGCCGCCGTGAACCGCGGCGCCGACCTTCCCCTCGACGCGGCTCTCGCGCTTGAGCTCGAGAGCGTGACCACGACCTTTGCCACCGAGGACCGCACCGAGGGAATGCGCGCGTTCCTCGAGAAGCGCAAGCCCGAATGGAAGGGCAAGTAGCGTTTCCTGCGCAATTGCGCAGGAAACTCGGACGACCGCCGCCGGCGCTGCTTGCGCTTGCGCTCGTGGGCGCTGTCGCGACGGTCTCCACGGCGGCGATCCTCATCCGATTCTCGTCCGCGCCGCCGCTCTCGCTTGCGTTCCACCGGCTCGCGATCGCCACGCTCGTCCTCCTGCCGTTTGCGTGGTGGATCGGCGTCCCTCGTCCCTCCCGTCGGGACGCTGCCCTTCTTGCCGGCGTGGGTGGGGCGCTCGCCCTTCACTTCGCCGCGTGGATCGCCTCGCTGCGCTTGACCACCGTGGCCTCAAGCGTCGTGCTCGTCACCTTCCATCCGATCCTCGTGGCGGCCGTGGCCCACGGCTGGGGCGACCGCCTGCGGGCGGCCGGGTGGGCCGGCATCGGGCTTGCGCTCGTCGGCGCCTTTGCGCTCGTGCTCTCGGACTCGGCAACCTTTGGCGCCGCGGGACCGCATCTTGTGGGCAACGCGCTCGCGTTTGCGGGCGCCGTCTTCGCCGCCGCGTTCCTGCTGGCGGGCCGGCGGCTGCGGCAGCGCATGGGCCTTCTCGCCTACGCGGTGCCCATGTACGGCTGCGCCTCGCTCGTGCTCCTGCTTCTCGCGCTTGCGGCCGGCGAGCCGCTGTCGGGCTTCGCGGCGGAGGATTACGCGATCTTCGCCGCGCTTGCGCTTGGGCCGCAGATCGCAGGTCACACGGTCCTCAACTGGTCGCTGCGCCACGTGCCCGCGCCGCTTGTGAGCACCGCCATCGTCGGCGAGCCCATCGGCAGCACGCTCCTTGCCTTCTGGCTCCTGCACGAGACGCCCGCCGCGTTGGCGATCGCGGGCGCGGCGCTCATCCTTGCCGGCGTGGCGCTTGTCGCGCGGGGCCAAACGGGGGCGCTCAAGGCAGCCGGCGACGTCGCGCCGTGACGAGGGCAAGCGCGACGGCCGCAAGCGCGGCAAGCGATTCGGCCGTCGCCGCAACGGGTGTGGGAAGGAAGGAGCCCCCGTCGGCTCGCACGCTCACCATGACCGCGCGCTCGGTCGCGTCGAACCCGTCGCTTGCGTTTGCGGTCACCCGGTAGTTCCCCGGCGCCGCAAAACGGTGGTCGGCCACGCGGCCGGTCGGCACGGATCCGTCCGGGAATCGCCAGGTGACGAACACGTCGTCGCCGTCGGCATCGGAAACGGTGGCGGTGAAGCGGTGAGCGTCACGGTGCGCGCCGCCGGGCTCCTCGACCGCGACGGCGATCGTGGGCGCCACGTTGTCGAGCTTGACGCGAACGATGGCGGGCTCGAAGTCGTAGAAGACCCGCTGGGCGTCCTGGCGCGCGCGCTCGACCCATGCGCACAGCTGGTACGCGCCCGCGGCGGGCGCCTGCTCGAGACGGATGCGCTGGAACCAGGGGTCGGCCTCGCCGGCGAGGGCGCCCTTCACCTCGAGCGTCGCGCCGGGCGACAGCGTGACGCTCCGTCGCACCTGCGACACTTGCCCGCGGAACCGCTCGCCGGCGTCGCCGCCCGAGCAGGGCTCGTCGGTGGGCCGGCGGTCGTCGTAGAGGTTGACATAGACCACGACCGTCTCCTCCGACGCCATCCGGTTGCGGACGGTCACGTCGATGAGAAAGGGGCGTTCGGCGAGGACGACGCTTGGCGCGCGCATCGAAACGATGTCCACGCGCTCGCCGCGCTCGACGACGACTTGCCCCAAGGCGGAGGGGGCGGCCGCGAGGAGGGCAAAAGCCAGAACGGCCAGGACGGCGCGCACGGAAGGTGCCATCGGCGGCGGCCTATTAACGGTCGTCGAAACTGCGTCCAAAACCTTCATGCCGTGGGCGCCGCAAACGGGCGACGGGACGATCGCCCAAAGCGCGGACTTCATATAAACGGAAGCACCCCTCCGGACCTGGGGGAGCCTCGGGTCCAAAGGCTTCCGGAAGGCGGTCGCAAGCGAGGCGGAACGCGTGGATTGGAAACTCCCGGCCGGCGTGATGGCGATCGCGGCCGTCGTCATGCTCCTCGTGCCGCTCGTGAACCACCTCGCCGGCGGGCTTGATTCCCTCGTGCAAGACCTCGTGGACGATCGCCAGCAGCCCTCCGACGGCCGCGATCGCCATCACGCCGGCCGGGAGTTTCCAATCCACGCGTTCCGCC
>DATLFM010000006.1 GCA_035541015.1 Candidatus Thermoplasmatota archaeon | reverse complement strand
CCCGCGAGAATCGAAAAAAACCGACTACCCTTCCGCGGGCACGAACTTTCGAACGACCTCGGGGTGCGCGAAGACCAACAAGACCGCGCCCGTGCGGCTGTCCAGGAAGACGAAGGCGGTGAAGGGGTGGTTTTGTGCGCCCGGCCACGTGTAACCGTAGAAGTGGTACTCGTAGTGATAGCGGTCGCGCAGCGGGGTGTCCAAACCCGTGTATGCCAAAACGCGGCTGAACTCGTATTCGGTGACCATCGTTTCGCGCGCCCAGCGGAACCCGTCCCCGATGCTGACGTGTCCGCCTTGGACGTTTGCGGGCCCATCGACGGGCGCTTGCGTCGCCAACGAACCGGTCACCGCCAGTTGGGACCGGGCGAGCAGCTCGTTGTACGACTTGCGCACGGAGATCTCGTACCCATCCCTGGAGCCCGCCGCGGCGTAGACTTGCGTGACGGCGGCGGTTTGCGACACGTTCCGCTGGACGACGCCGGGCAAGCCCGCCGACGTGCTTCCCATGCCCTCGGGCACGTGGCTTACCAAGCGCGCTTCCGGAAATCGCCGAAGGAAAGACTGGAAGCCTGCGTCGTTCTCCTTGGCGTACTCGAACGCCTCGTCCACCGAGAGCAGTTCGTGGGGTTCGCCCTGCGGAGGCACGGCCCGTTCGAACGGATGGAGCGGCGCGCCGATGTCCTTGGTCGCAGCGGGCGCCTCGGCACGATACGCGAACGCGAGCGGTCCGTCTCCCCGCGTGGCCTCACGGAGCCGCGCCGAAACGCTTGGAGAGTCGGACTCGATCGAAAGCGGAAACGGCAAGCCGCCACAGAAGGTCAACCGATAGGGGCGCGGATCGTCGAGCCAGGCGAAGCCCCGTCCATCGGACGCCTCCCTCGACGCCAGCCGGACGCACGGAGACGCTCCCGCGAAGCCTTGGATCGGTTCGACGACGAATTCGACCCCTCGCATGCCAGCGTCGGCAGAAAACTCGACCACGGCGCGTTCCTGACCGATGAACCGCGCGGGATCGAGGCCAAAGAGCATCCACGGCGGCGAGCCCGCAACGCCAAACTGCAACCGCGAAAGAGGCTGGAAATCCTTCCAGAGCCGCAACGCGAGCTTGCCGGATTCGACAGCGACGAAATCGACCTGCCGGTAATCGTGACTCCAATCGAACGAGAGGGGCACCGCCTGCCGCGATTCGCCCCGAGGATCGCGCACCGTCGTCGGAGCTCCCACTTCCAACGCGAACGTGAACGTCCCGGCCGGCGTTTCCCAAGAATACGCGAGACGGTCCCCGACGCGAAGGCCGAGGTGCCAATCCCCAACGAACTTGTCTTCCGTCGCCGAATCGGGGGTGCCAACGCATCCGCTCAGAAGGATGGCGGCCAGAGCGACCTTGGCCCCGACGCGCGTGGGGCGCAAGCCCGACAGCGATTGCAGAATGACCCCCCTCTCAAGACCAGCCCCGCCCCGCAGATAGTTTTCGGTGGACGGCTTTTCTCCGGCCTTCTCCCACCCTCACGTGTTCATGTCCGTGAACACCTTCTCGCTGCGGTACCCCATCGCGTCGAAGCGGCGCTGGGGCCAATTTTGGTAGATCAGAATTTGGCGTTTGTAGTAGTCGGAGCAGAGACGAAGGTAGGTTTCGCGCGGTCCACGTGCTCCGCCCGGCAAGGCGCCTCGCGTGGCATGCGGCCTGGCGAGGCTTCAACGTTTCGGTCCTCGGCGGCAAGCGAAACGGTTGACGTTTGGTCGACGGATGCGTGGGGGTGTCCCTGTCGGATCGCGTCCGGGCGCACCCGCGCGCCGTGGCGCTTGCCGTCGCGGCCCTGCTCGTCGCCAATTCGCTCCTCCTTGCGTCCGACCGCGGGCACGACCCGACTCTCGAGCGGACGCTTCCGGGCGACGCGCAGCCGGTCGTCGCGGCCGCCGGGAAGGTCGCGACGCTCGTGCGGCAGGGGGCGTTTGACCACTTCGTTCTCGTCGCAGCGGGAGCCACAAGCGACGTCGATCGCTTTCCGGCCGATTCCGTGATGCTGGCGGGTGCGCACAGCGCCTACGCGATCGTGGCGTACGCGGACGGGGCCTCGCGAGCGGTCCATTCGCTGGGCCGCGAGTTTGTGACCGAAGGCCGCGCTCGGGGATTGGCCGTGGGCGCCCAGGCCGCGGCCGTGGCGTTCGACGACGGTCGCGTCGTGCTGCTGCGCGACGGGAACACGACCGTCGTCAATGCGGGCGCGACCGTGACGGCCATGGCCTTTGGCGACGAACCCGGGCCCCGGCCGGCGTTTGCCTACGGCACCGACCGCGGGCGAATCGAGTTCTGGCGGGCAGGGTCCGCAAACGAGGAGCGGCGCAGCGTGCGGGTGGACGCCACGATCATGCACCTCGCGCTTGCGCAGGGGGGGCGATGGCTTCTCGCCGGTACGCTTGGCGCCGACAACGCGGCCCACCTGTTCGATCTCGACGATCCGGCCTTCGGCACGCCGCGGTGGCAGCACCGCACCGCCCACGGCGCGACACTCGTATTCCTGAGCCGCGACGGCGAGCGCGCGTTCGTCTTCACGGAAACGCCCGGACGAGGCCTCGTGCAGGTCCTTGCCGTGGACGACGGCGCGCTCCGATGGAGTCATGCCGCGTCGGGCACCGTTGCGCGGTTGGAGAACGGCCAAGGCGGCGTCGCCGTGAACGCCGACGGAACGCGCGTGGCGGTGGTCTCCCTTTCGGGGGACCTCGTCGTCCTCGACGGGATCTCGGGTAGCGAGCTTTCAAGAACTGCGCTCCGGGGCGCCACGAGCCTCGCCTTCGACGGCGCGGTGCTCGCCGCCAACGGTCGTTGGTTTGGCGATCCGGGCTACGTTCGTGTGCTGACCGTGTCGGACAAGGAGCCGCTCCTGAGGAACGCCGCCCTCACGGTCCCGGCGGCCAACGTCACGATCCTCGCCATGCTGGCGCTCTATCTTCTCGGGCGCAAAGGTTCATGACGAGCGCTCGCGTTCGCCGCGCGCCATGCCGCCGTTTGCAAACGCGCGCGACGTCGGGGTCGATCTCGACGCCGTGCTGCGGCCGATCGCAGCCCAGATGCAGAAGGAGTACGGTCCGAAGCTCGAATTCGTTCTGCGCGAAGGCATCGTGCGCAAGCTCCACATTTACAAGGACGAGCAAGGTCGCCTCCGCGTGGAGGACAAGGGGGACGCAAACGCGCTGTTCGACCTGTCGGACGCGGCGCAGAGCGATTTCGTGGAGTTCGAGGCCGCGCGGCTCACCTACATCGACCGCTTCGAGAAAGCGTTGCAGGCGGCCTTCGCAAGCGCGCCGCCCAAGGCGTAGCGGCGTTCACGCACGCCGCCACGCGTAGATTCCCACCGCGCAAGCCGTGACCCCAAGCGCAAGCGTGGCGGCCATCCAGATCGCTCCGCCCGAGCCTTGCTCGTGGGACGCCGACTGGAGCTGGACCGGGCGCAGGCCGCCCCGAGCGCCATCGGCGTCGGCCCGGTCGCGGGGGCCTTGCGACGCGGCTCCCGGAAGGAGCGCGTCCGTCACGACGCCCGTCTGCGACAGGGCGTCGTGGACGGCGACCGCGCCTGCGGCCGGCGCGAGGAGAAAGGCTCCAAGGAGGAGCCCGGCGGTGTGCATCCCGATCCGCGACATCCGTCCTCCTCTTGGTCGCCCGCCTTCAAATACCTGCCCGGCGAGCATCGATCGCCCAGGGACGCGCGGTCCCTGGCCGACGGGGCGACGGGGGCACCGGGGACCTTACGAAGGAAGCTTATAGCGCAGAAGCGCGCCGGCCCCGCCCATGGCTTCCAGCCGCTTGCCCGCCTCGTGCACCGTGCTGATGACGTGCGCTTGGGCGCGGACGCTTCGCGCCTTGCCAAGGAGCGCCTCGGCGCCCCGCTCGCGCACGGCAAGATCGGTCACAAGGAGGGTCTCGGCGGCGCCAAGGCCAAGCGCGCGTTCGACCTCGGCGGCGCCGTAGGCGGCAAGCCCCGCCCCGCGCCCCACCTCGGCCAGGAAGCGCTCGACGAGCCTTGTCTCCTGCGCGACGCGCGCCGTCGCGTCCAACCGCTCGACGATTCCCCTGGCCAACGCCTCCTGGATCCCGGCCCGACCGGCCGAGCCCGTGGCTTGCACGAGAGAGCGCTTGGCGTGTTCGGGCGCCGTTTCGGCAAGGAAACGATGGAAGGCCGCGGGCGCAAAGCCGGGCCCCACGACGAGAAGGGGCCCGTCCGTCGGGCGCGCCAACTGCACGGCGTCGCGGACCTGCGCGAAGTAGCGGCCGCGCGCCGAAGGGTCCTCGGCGGAGCGTTTGCCCGTGCCCGGACCCCGGATGGTAGCCGCCTCGCGGATGCCGTAGTGGTGGAGCACCGCGACGGTGGCCTCGCCGTCGTCCATCGCCACCACGGTGAGGAGCGGACGCCGGGCCGCGGCCACGGCCTCGTCGATGCGCTCGTGATCGTGCGCCGGCCACTCCTTCTTCACGATCGAAAGCTCGTCGCGGGGCTCGACCGAAAGCGTGTGGTGCGCACCGTGTTCCTGCGGGCCCTCCTCGATCGTGCCCAGGATCCGCAGCCGGTTCGCGAACTCGTGGAACTCCACGCGCTCGACACGGACGCCAAGCAGCATGGGCTTCTTCTCGGCCTTCTCGCCGCGAAGCTTGTCGTCGGGAAGCTCCATGCGCCGCCACGTGACCATGCGGACGAGGTCGCCCGGCCGCACGAGCTGATGCAAGTGCCAAAGGTCGTCGAGGTTTTCGGGCAGGAGCTTCACGAGCCGCTCGCGCGGGTCACGCGCCACGACCTTCACGCGGCGTTCCCTCCGGCCGAAAACGACTCGAGCCCCACGGCCTCGACCACGCGCACGGGTCCAGGCGGCAGCGCGGCCTGCACCTCCTCGACGGGAACCGCAAGCGCGGAGGCCAGACGCGCCGCGAAGGCGTTCAGCGATTCCTTGCCCGGCTCCAGGACGACGAAGCGCCGGGACCGGGCTGCGACGGCGGTGACCGGCCCGCCCATGACCTTTCGGTGACCCTCGACCTCGACTTCGCCCACGGCCATGCGCATCGTTGCCCTTACGTGGTTCCGTTTTCCCCGAATCACGAACGCGCCGCGCGCCAGGTGCTCTCCCGGGTTTGGCGTCTTCGACACTTGGGCGGGCTCGACCCAGTACGCGTCCACGTGACCGACGGCAGCCTGCCAGGCCTTGCTGTGGACGGCGGCGAACTCACAGGCTTCGCGCAGCGTGCCCTCGTCGGCCGACGCGCCCGACTTCACGACCACGCTCGGGGCCCCGTGCACCTCGGCGTGCGCGAAGCGGTCCCCTTCCGAGAGGTGCTTTCGAACGAGCTTGTCGTTCGATCCCGCGTCCCGGCCTCCCAGGACAAGCTGCCCTCCGCTCGAAAGGAACCAGCGGTACGCGTCGAACCAGAATCGCCGGCTCGGGGCCGGCTTTCCGCGCCGCGCGAGCGCCTGGCGCTCCAGGCGTTCGCCCTCCCGCTGGAGCCGGGCCATCTCGAGCTCGGTTCGCGCCATCGCCTCGGCGGCCCGTTCGCGCTTCTGGCGGGCGAGCTTGGCCCGCTCGTAGTATGCCCCGGCGGCCGCGTCGAGCCCATCGGCCAACGGAATGTCCAGTCCCTCCATGCGGACCAGGCCCTCGGCCGGTGACGAGGACGCGCCGTTTGATTTCGCCCACGCGTCGACGGCCTCCCAGCCGCCTTCCCGATGCGCCGTACGCGCGTGCTCAAGGCGGGCCGCAAGCGTCGCGTAGTTCGCATAGATCGCGTCGCCGGCTTCCTTGGCTTGCCGCTCCTGCGCCATGAGTTCGGCGAGGCTCGCTTCTTGGCGCGCGCGCTGCCGCTCCAGTCGTTCGCGCTCCTCCGTCAGGGACGCGTCCGCCTTGCCAGGCACGTCGTCATCGGATTGCAGGAACAGTCGGTCGAACGCCTCGAGCACGGGAAGCCGCGTGGCGCCCGGGGGCAACGCCGAAAGGCGCACGGCCGACAGCGCCACGGGGCGCCCGTCCTCGACCACGAGGGTCGCTTCGCCCGCATCGAGCTCGTCGATCATCGCCCTCAGGGCGCGATCGATCGCCGCGACTTGGTCGGCCGAAAGCGTCGCCGCCTTCTGTTTCTTGTCGACACCCGCCCGCAGGAGCAGCTCCTCGGCGTGCGGCCCTCCGAGGTTTGCCTCGACCGCCAGAGCGCGGATCGCGTCGACCTTCGAGGCCGCAAGGATGGCGAGAAGGCCGTCTTGGGACAGGACCAGGGGATTCGTCCTGGCGGGCGGATGGCGGAACTCGGCGCCGGGCCGAAGCTCCCGGTGCGCCCACTGGCCCCGTACGAGGACCTCGGCTACGATTCCGTCGCGTTCCACGATCACGTTTCCGTCGCCGAAGAGCTCGAGCACGACGCGCAGCCGCCCGTCGGCGGTCTCGAAGAGTAGCTCAAGAACGCGGTCGAATTCGTGCTGTTCCAACGATCGTAGCCGCGCGTTCCCCAGGAGGCTTCGAAGCCGCGCCGCAAAGGGGGACGGTTCGCTTGGCATCTCCGCGAGCGTCGAGGTGAGACGGACGCCGCGGCCCACGAGGGCCCAGAGGTCGCGCCGCGATTCGCCGCGCAGTCGCAACACGAGCGAGCTGCGCGCGGGCTGGTAGACCTTCTCCAACCTGGCGCCGGCGAGGACCGGCGCGGCGGCGCGCACGAAGGCGCGAAGGTCGAAGGCGGTGATGCCCCGCAGCCCCTTGGCCATGACGCGCCGCAAGACGCGGCAGGACGGATCAAGGTTGCCCATTGCGCGCGTCGGCGCGGAAAGCCTTATCCGGCGCACGCCCGATGCGCCGCCGCCATGGGCAAACGGAAGGAGGAAGCCAAGCCGGCCGCCGACGACGACTTCGTCGCGCCGGAGTTCAACCAGGAGGCGTTTGCCCGCCGCGAGATCGCGGCCTTCTACGGCACGGCGGTCGCCATGGGCCTGGGCCTCCTGCTCGGCGCGGCGTCCGGGCTTGCGCTGGGGGCCTCCAATTGGGCCGTGGACGGCTCCCGCATCCTGCTCGTGATTCTCGGGATCTACGCGTCAAGCGCGCTTGTCGCCTACGCCGCGCGACCGCTGTTTGCGCGAGCGGGCGCCCAGGAGGCGGCGCAGGAGCCCAAGGACTTCCTGGGCTACGGCTTCTGGATGTTCACCACCTGGCTTGCCGTGTGGATCCTTTTCCTCAACTTCGCCTGACGCCGGACGCTACTGCTCCCAAGGCTTCTCGCCGCTCAAGTGACGCGTGAGGTGGACGGGGTCCAAGAGCGCCAAGGCGTCCTCGTCGGCCGCGACGTCGAAGCGCCGTGCCATCGCCGCGTTCACGTCCTTGCCAAGGTCAAGCGCGAGCGCACGCATGCGGAGAAGGTCGGGAGCGCGCGGGAATTCGCGGCGTCGCACCACGTGCAGGCGTCCCTCCTTCTCGTACACCTCCCCTGCGGCGGAGGGGTCGTCCTTCCAGCGGGACTGGAACCGTTCGGCGTGGGGCGCAAGGTCGACCGGCGGGCCCGCGTGGACCTCGGTGGTGGGAAGCTCGATCTCACGAAGCTCCAGCAGCACCTCGGCGCGCCCCGGATGCGGACCGGCGCGCGATTGAATCTCGTACGACCAGGACCGGACGTCGAACCCTTGCCGCGACAGCAGCTGGGCGAGACCCGCGCCGCACTTTCGCATCTGGGCGTGAAGGGCGTCCTCGAGCACGTCGGGCGCGTCGAAGGCGACGGCCACGAGCCGGCTTCCGCGGGCCTCGAGGAGCCGCTGCAGGGCGGACCGATCGAGCGGAACGGGCGGCCGGGGGAAGAAGAACGTGAGCCGAGGTTCCGCAAGATAGGCCATTGCGGCCTCGCGCAGCAGAAGCAGGCTCTCGGGCGACACCGCGCTTGCCGCGTTGCGGTTTGGATCGACCGGATCGACGATCACGAGCGGCTCGGGGAACGTGCCGGCGCCCTCGTACGGTTCCAGGCACAGGAACGTCCCGGGCTTCCAGCGCGCGGCGGCGGAGAGCACGCCGCGGAAGGTGCCGTACTTCGCGACGAGAAGCTCGCAGACGTACCCGGAGAAACCCCGGAACCGCGCGTCGGCTCCATAGGCCCCGATCCCGAGCAGGAACTGCTTGAGGAGGCGCACGTGCGCGCGACCGTCGGCGTCCAGCCGCTCGCGGATGTAGATGGTGTGGAAGGGCGTGCGGTCGACGGCCGACATTCGCGCGGAGGGATCGTCCACCTTGTAGCAGGGCACGATCTCGACGCCGACGGCGCCGCGCCGTCCCGACAAGTAGGGATGCTCGGCATACTTCTCGATGCCGTCGGGGAGGACCTCGCGCGCAAGCGCAAGGCCTTTGCGCTGCATCTCCTCGCGCGGCGTCTGCGGAGGAAAGCCCACGAAGACGTCGATGTCGACGTGGTCGCGGAGGTAGGTGTCCTTGGCGGCGCTTCCGGCCAGGAACACGTCCACGGCCATCCCGGCGCGCGCCGCCGCTTGCTGGGCCTCCGCGACGACCCCCTGCGCCGCCTGGAGGATGCGCCGGCGCTCCTCCGGATTGGGCGCGACGCGCGAAAGCGCGATGCGCTCGACCGAAAGGATGCGATTGATGAGCACGCACACGAAGACGCCAAGGAGCATGCCCATGCCCCATCCTACGGGACCGGAAAGGCCAAGGTAAGGAACGGCGAGCACGACGCTTCCAGCGTAGGCATAGGTCGTGAAGCGGAAGGGGAGATTGCGACTCTTGGAGCCGGCAAGGGCAAGCGCAAGCGCGAGGCTCACGTGGATGTTGGGCACGGTGTTGTCGCTGGCGAGCGGGTAGTACAGCTCGCCAAGCTCGGGCAGGATCGCAAAGACCGGCGGCGCGGGCGGGCGCACGGGCAGGAAGACGAAGAACGGAAGCGCCAGCACGACGAACACGGGAATCGCAAGAAGGGCCGTCTTCGCGGCGCGCTCCTCGTCGGAGAGGATGTACAGAAGCGCTGCGAAGAACAGCATGAACGGGTGAACGACCACCATCACCAACGAGAAGAAGGCCGCAAGGACGGAGGCCAGAGGCTCCGGCGCAACCGGCAAGTCGAACCGCGGGAACGTGGACGGGGACAGACCCAAGAACCGGTTGGCCGAGGCGTCGAGCACCCATTGGACGGCCACGACCGCAGCGGCCGTGAGCGCGCCAGCGATGTACACGCCGTAGCGGTCCACGCGGTGCGCGATCGATACGCGGCCCCCGCGTCGCCACGGGTCAAAGAGCGCAAGCCCCAAGGCGGCAAGGCCCAGATTGAGGCCGAGGGCAAGCGGGAGCGCTTCCCAGGACATCCTCAGGCCTCCAGCGCCACCGCACACACCGTCGAGTAGCTTGGCCCCGCGGACGACAGATCCGAGCGAACGAGCCGCACCTCGGAAATGGGAACGGCTCCGAACCGCGTTGCCTCGTGCTCCTGCACGCACGCGCGCACGGCAGAGGCGCCTCGCGACGAACGCGCGCGCGCGACCGTCACGTGCGGACGGAACGCGCGCTCCTCGGGGGCAAAACCAAGCTCTCGGATCGCCGTCTCCAGGCGTCCTGCCACCGCGGAGAGGGCGTCGGCGCCGGAGAGGCCGGCCCACACGATCCGGGGCGGTCCGCGCGGCGGGAACGTGCCGGCGCCCTCGAGCCTCGACTCGAACCGCCGAAGCCCCGCGACCGCTCCCTCCAGGATCGTCCGCAAGGCCGCCTCGTGCTCGCCGTCGACCTCGCCAAGGAAGCGAAGCGTGACGTGCAGGTTCTCGGGGCGCACGAGCGTAAGATCCGCCCGCGTGGCGGCAAGCGCCTCGCGGAAGTACAGAAGCGGGGGGAGCGGAGGCACGGGGACGGCCACGAATCCCCGGAACGACGCCATCGAGCCGGAAAGCGGGCACTCTCGCTTCAAGGTTCGGGTGGGCGCGATCCAGCTAGGCGCTCGCGAAAAGGACTATAAGCGAGCCTTCATCCTGCCGATCTGGGAGAACCGCATGCGGGGAAGGAGCCTTTTCGTTCTTGCCGTGGGTTTGCTCGTCGTCCCGACCGTGTTCTCGGCCCACGCGCCGTCACCCGAGACGCACTACTTCTCGCGCATCAACGCCCACCACGACAATCCGACGAACATGAGCGTGGTCGTCGTCCCGTCCGGATACCTCTCGTCGACCGCCCACCTCGGGAACCTGGGGTGGATCGGGCCCGACGCCCTGCGTGACGCGCCGGGCACCCAGGCCGTCCTCGAAGCCATCGACTACTGGGCCTGGATGATCGACGAGTTCGAGGACGTGCACCCGCAGCTTGCCCACGTGTCCTACCACGTCAAGATTCTCGGCGTGGATGCGGACGCAAGCTCTCTTGCCACGGCGAAGATCGTCGTCACCACGGCCATGGCCCAAGACCCCTTCCCGTTCGTCTTCCATCTGGGGATTGGCCTTCCCACGCTTCCCCCGACGGCCCTCACGAACCCGGGGAACACGCCCATGCGGTTGTGCACCACCTGGAACACGGGGCTTGGAGCCTGGAACAACACGGCCGACCAAGCCCTCTTCGGCGACGGGCCGACGGACGTCGATCCGCTGCGCCTGCGCAACCTTGCGATCCATGAGTTCGGCCACTGCCTGGCCACCGGGCACACCGGCGGCGAAACTCGCGGCGGACATCCCGACAGCCGCGTGTGCAACTCGCACAACACGTGCTACTTGGCCCCGAACGCGGGAACGCACGACGAGGACGTCATGTCCTACGTGCACGGGTTCTTCCGGCAGTGCCTGTCGAACCTAAACCTGCAGAGCCTCGCGCAGGCCTACGCGTTCCTGCCGGGCGCCTGGCAGCCCCACCCGCGCGAGACGTACATGGTCAAGGGAGACTACGCGCAGACGTGCATGCCCCAGAGCCTCGGCCGGTTCTAGGCGCGCGCCCGCCGCAATCCTCATCCCCACGACCCCCGGTCAAGGAGCGTGCCCGCCACGCCCGTTTGGCCTCCGATCGACCTCCACGCCACCTTGCGCGGCGGGCAGGCTTTTCGTTGGCGGTGCGTGCCTCCGGACACGGCCTGGCCTATGCCGCCCGCTCCTGGGGCACGTCACGGACAACGACAGGAGCCCTTCGAGCCGCCGTCCGCATGGCATACGGGCGTCGTCGGCGGCCGGGTCGTAGCCGCACGCGTCAAGGGCGCGCTCGAGATCCATGGTGACGCGACAACGGTGCGTGGTCACCTGCGCCTGGCAGACCCGTTCGATCGGATCCGTGCGAGGCTGTCGTCCGATCCCGCGCTTGCCCCTTCCATCGCCGCATACCCCGGTCTTCGGCTGACCAAGAACGATCCGTGGGAGACGCTTGTCAACTTCTTGACGAGCATGGCCAAGAGCGTGCGCGAGATCGAGCATTGCACCGAACGCTTGGCCGCGTCCTTCGGACCGCCGATCGAGAAGGCGACGTCGATACGCGCCTTCCCGCCCGCCGAACGTCTCGCGCGCGCGCCCGAAGCGCGCCTTCGGACCCTCACGGGAATGGGTTTCCGCGCGCGCTACGTTTCGGCGGCGGCCCGCGCCGTCGCGCGCGGCGATGTGGACCTTTCCGCCTTGGAACGGGCGACGTACGAGGAGGCCGTGGAGAGCCTGCAGGCCCTCGACGGCGTGGGCCGAAAGGTCGCAGACTGCGTCGCGTTGTACGGTCTTGGAAGGCTCGAGGCCTTTCCCGTCGACACCCACGTGCGTAGGGTCGTCGAGCGACGCTTCTTCGGCGGCCGCAAGCGGCGCGACGAGGAGGTCGTGGCCTGGGCGCAAGAGCGCTGGGGAACCATGGCCGGCTACGCACAGCAGTGGCTGTTCCACGCCGAGCGGCTCTCGCGGGCAGGCGGCCGAATCGTGGATTCGACGCGACCGCCCGAAAGGGCATCCCCTCGGGCCGTCTAGTTGCCTTCGTCGGAAACGACACCGCAACCCCGAACCCTGCAAACCCGAAAAGGGCCCGTTTTCCCGGCCCTTTCCGCTCAACGACCCGCCCGCATCCTGCGGGTCCTACGCCCGAGCGAGCACGCGTGCATCCCCCCGCTCGGGCAACCTTTCTTCTCCAAGCGAAGGCCGGAACCGCGCGACGGGCCTTGCGTCCACCTTTCCCCGAAGATCGTGCGCGTACGCCCGCGCGACGGCGTTCTCCACGACGCGCCGCACACGATCGGGATCCCAGCGCTCAAGCAGGAATTCCGGAACCTCCAGCTCGACAAGAAGCGTCGCCATGGCGGACAGACTTCCGGCGGTCGACTTGAACATCCCCGCGGGTAGGCTGAAAGTATTTCAAGGCGGCCGGCCGTTGCGGCGCGAGAATCATGTCGCTCGCCGAAACGAGCCTCAAGCAGTTGGGCTTCGCGATCCCCCCGATGTCCAAGCCGATGGCGTCCTACGTTCCCTGGGTACGAGCCGGGAACCTCGTGTACGTTTCCGGACAGGGGCCCATGCGCGACGGGAAGCCCACGCACGTCGGCTACGTTGGTCGCGATTTCACGGTGGAGCAAGGCCAGGAGGCCGCGCGCGTCACCTGCCTCAACGTGCTGGCCGCGGTCAAGGACGCCGTGGGCGACCTCGATCGCGTCGTGCGCATCGTGAAGGTGACGGGCTTCGTCCGCAGCGCCCCCGGTTTCGTGGACCAGCCCAAGGTGATCAACGGGGCAAGCGATCTTCTCGTGCAGGTCTTCGGCGAGAAAGGTCGCCACGCCCGCGCGGCCGTTGGAGTCAACGAGCTTCCCATCGGCATCGCCGTGGAGATCGAAGCCGTCGTCGAGGTCGCCTAGCCCTTTCGTCCGAAAACCGTCGAAAACGGACGACCTCCGGAACGCAAGGCTTATGTCCCCACCGACCCGCTGAATGCGCGGGAGACCGTTCGTGTCGCGATTCGCTGCGGCGGGGATCTTGTTCCTCCTCCTCGTACCGCCTCTGGCCACGGCCGACGCGGTTCGGCTCCAGGCGGGCGAGCGCGTCGTCGAGGCCGAACTGCCCGCTTCCGCGCCCCACGCGCTGGTCCACGACGCGAGCTTTTCCCCGAACGACCTTGCGGCCGACGCCACGGCCCGAACGCCTGCCGTCGCCCTGCAGGTTGGCGAGTCGCGCGCGGCCATCGGCGAGGGCCGTGCGGACGAAGCGTGGTTGCGCACCCAGTCCCGGGACGCGGAGGTGGGCGCGGCCGGGGCCCGCGCGAGCACGCGCGAGGGCGCTCGAATCTCGCCTCCCGAGACACCGACGGCCGTGCACGCGCGCGTCGACCTCGAAGCGGTCCGTTCCGCGGCTTCGTGGAGCGGCGGCGCCTGGAAGGAGGGCGTCGCGCGCGCGTTCGCGCTCGCCGACGACGGCGTCGCGCTCCTTGGCGTGGCCGCCGAGGCCCTGCGCAAGGCGATCGACGCGTTGCCGTTCCGCATCCAGGGCGCGCACGGAATCGTGCGTATGAGCTGCGCCGAGAACCTTCCTTGCGACGTTCTCGACCCCTTGCGAAAAGCGTTCCAATCGTTCGACGCGGGCGTGGCCGCATGGCAGGACGCGCAGATCGATCTCGCCCTGCCGGCGACGGGCGCGGACGCAAACGACCTCGACGTGCGCGCGGAGGTGGCCGTCCACGTCACGGAGGCGCCGTCCATCCGGTTCGGGCTCTTGGTCCCCCGCGTGGAGGCCGCTTACCTTCCGGCGGCCCCGCAGCCGACGGAGGGCCCGCTTCCGGCCGAAGAGGCTTCGGCGGCGATCGACGAGGCGCAAGCGACGGGGCCCAATCCCGCTTCCCATCCGCGATCGGCAAACGCCGCAAGGCCCGCCGCCGGCGCAGGAGACCTCGAGCAAGTCGCCGCGGGGGCGCGCGACGTCGCCGGATCGTCGGCCCACCCGACGGGCGCGCAGGCAGCCATCGATGCGCCGCCGCTTGGCGGCGTCCTGGCCGCCGCGCTCGTTCTCGCGCTTGCGATCCCTGTCTGGCTCCTGTACCGACGCGTCGACGCCCGCAACGCGCTTGCCAACCCGCAGCGCCGTCGCATCCTCGACCGGATCGTCGCTGAGCCTGGAATCACGGCGGCCGACCTGGCTCGCCTGACGGGATTGCATTATACGTCCTGCGAGCACCACGTCCGCATGCTCGAAGCGTCGGGGCACGTTTACGTCCTGCGAGTGGCCGGATCCAAGCGATGCTTCGAGAACCACGGGCGGTATGGCGCCGTCGAGGCGCGCGCCCTGGCCGCGTCGCGAGTGCCCGGCTCTTTCGCGCTCCTGCGGCTGGCCGCGCGCGCCGACGGAGTGTCGCTCTCCGAGGCGGCCCGCGCCCTGGGCCGATCCGTCTCCACGACCAAGCACCATGCGGATCGGTTGACGGCGCTGGGCCTTCTTTGCGCCAAGCGTCGGGGGCGCTGCGTGCTGTACCGCGTCCCGGCGCCTGCTCTCGACGGCGTGCTCTTTGCCGTGGCTCGCGCGCCGGCGGTGCGCGTGGACGTCGCGGCGTCCGTCTGAGCCAGCTTTCGGCGCTTTTCGGAAAGACGGCTTTTCCGGGCCACCCGATGCGGGGCGCATGCGATCCGCGGCTCCGCTTGCGATCGTGCTTGGTCTCCTTGCGTGGTCCGTTCCAGCCGCGCCGTCGCTCGCCTGCGACGAACGCTCGCTCCTCCCCGGCGCCGGCTGCCACGCGTGGGAGCGGACGGAGCCCGGTGGCAGGGCCGTTGGCGTCGCCGCTTCGCCCGATGGGGCGTCGTTCTACACGCTTGCCTGGCTGTACGTCGCCGACGGCGTTCGCGGCTCGCTCGACTACGTCACCGTCGCGTACGATGCGGCCACGGGAGCCGAGCGGTGGCGCGCGCGATTCGACGGCGGAGGCACGGAATGGCCGCACGCCATCCTCGCCTCGCGCGACGGCCTGCGCGTCTACGTGACGGGGCAGAGCGGCAACCCGCAAGGCCGCTACGACGCCGCGACGGTCGCCTACGACGCGCGCACGGGCGAAACGCTTTGGACGCTTCGGCACGGGGACGTCGAGTCGGCCGGACGGGGAATCGCCGAGAGCCCCGACGGGGCCACGGTGTACGTGACGGGAAGCACGCGCTTGGGCCCTTCGGCGATCCTCGTCGCCGCCCACGACGCGCAGCGCGGGGATCCGCGCTGGACCGCGCGCTACTCCGGCTTTGGCTCTGGCACCTCCGTCGCGGTCTCGCAGGACGGCTCCACCGTCGTCGCGACGGGTTGGCGCATGCCCGACGGGGGAAACCCGTTCGAACAGACGGACGGGATCGCGCTTGCGATCAACGCCTCCGACGGCCGCATCCGATGGGTGGACAACCTCACGAGCCCGCCTGCCGCGCGGCACAACATCCTCTTGCGCGCGGCCGTCGACGACGTTTCCGGCCTCGCGCTTGCGACCGGCGCCGTGAAGAGCGCGGGGACGGGCTACGACGCGTTCACGGTCGCCTACGACCTGCAAACGGGCGTCCGCGTGTGGTCCGACGCGCTTGATCTGGCAGGCGGACACGAAGACGCGCTCGCGCTTGCGTTGTCGAACGGGACGCTCGTCGTCGCCGGCAACACGGGCGGTGCCGGCCGCGACGGATTCTCGTCGTGCGCATCGCCGGCGGACTTCCTCACGGTCGCCTACGAGGCCGCCACGGGCGCGCGACGGTGGGTTGCGACCTACGACGGGCCCGGCGGGAAGGAGGATTGCGCATTCGACGTGGTCGCCTCCGGCGACGGAAAGGTCTACGTGGCCGGCCTTGGAATCGGGCTTGGAACGTGCGCCCGCACGTTCACCTACCCGTGCCCCGTCGCTGGCTACGGGGCGCTTGCGCTCGCCTACGACCTCGCCACGGGCGCCGCGTCGTGGATGCGACGCTACGAAGCGCCCGGCTACGGCGTTTCGGACGCCGCCTACGCGCTGGCGCTGTCGCCCGACGGGGCGCGCCTTGTCCTGGCGGGCATCACGTCGTCGGCGCTTGTCGGAGACGGATCCCTCTACGCAAGCCCAGTCTTCGTGCGACAGCCCTCCGTCTGCGCGGTCGTGTGGGCCTCCTTCTGTTGGGAAGAGCCCCGAGAGTGCCCGTCTGCCGCGGCGCCGGCGTGCGGGGGCGACGACCCGTGCCGCGGCGTGCTGCGGCAAGCGTGCGCGCCTGTTACGGGCCCGTCTTGGCACGCGTGGACGGCCGCGTACGCGACCGAGTCCTCCACGCCGCAACCCTCTTAATCCCCCGATCCATCGCTTCCGCGGAACGTGGCGCGCATGGACTTCCGCATCACCGAGGAGCAGGAGGCCGTCCGGAGGATGGCCCGCGAGTTCGTGGACAAGGAGGTCCGGCCCTTCGTCAACGACTGGGAGGAGGTCGGGGAGATTCCCGACGCGGTCGTCCGGCGCATGGGCGAACTGGGCCTCCTCGGCGCCCCCATTCCCGAACGGTACGGCGGCTCGGGGCTCGACGCGCTCACGTACGCCATGATCACGGAGGAGATGGGCCGCGGCTGCTCGTCGCTTCGGACCACGCTGTCCGTCAACACGAGCCTTTGCGGCATGACGCTCTTGCGCCACGGCACCGAGGAGCAGCGCACGAAGTGGCTTCCCAAGCTTTCCACGGGAGAAAAGCGCGGCGCGTGGGCCCTCTCGGAGCCCTCGGCCGGAAGCGACGCGGCCGGACTCCAGACCACGGCCACGAAAAAGGGCGACCGGTGGGTCCTCAATGGCCGCAAGCTTTGGATCTCCGACGGCGACCGCGCCGACGTGGTCGTGATCTACGCCCGTGACCCCACGGTCCAGGATCGCCACAAGGCCATCGGCGCGTGGCTCGTCGAGAAGGACATGCCAGGCTTCAAGGCAGGATCCGTCTGGGCCAAGAACAAGCTGGGCCTTCGCGCAAGCCGCACGGCCGAGCTTGTCCTCGACAACTGCGAGGTCGGCCCGGAGCACGCGATCGTGCCCCCCGGTAAGGGGTGGGACTGCGCCATGGACATCTTGAACGGCGGGCGACTGTCGGTGGCCGCCGGCGCGGTGGGGATCGCGCAGGCCGCGCTGGAGGCGAGCCTCGACTATTGCAAGCAGCGCCGCGCGTTCAACCGCCCCATCGGGCACTTCCAGCTCGTGAAGGAGATGATCGCCGAGATGGCCGTGGACGTCGAAGCCGGACGCAACCTCGTCTACAAGGCCGCGTGGCTCAAGGCCAACGACCAGCCGCACCGGCTTGCGGTCTCCATGGCCAAGCTCTTCACGGCGAAGATGGCCATGCGTGTGACGGAAAACGCCGTCCAGATCTACGGCGGGATCGGGTATACGACGGACGTCCCCGTCGAGCGCTACTTCCGCGACGCGAAGATCTGCGGCATCTACGAAGGGACAAACCAGATCCAGCAGATCATCATTGCCGACGAGCTGCTTGGGCTCTGACGAAGAACGTCGGCGCCGGGGACGAGCGCAGCGAGTCCACGAGCGCCGACGAGGTCCTCGGGATTCAGTAGGGGAGGAACGGGGGACCTCGCGGTCCCCCGCGTCGGCGCACCTAGCCGGCCACGCAGTCAAGAACTTCGCGTTCGTCTGCCAGCACGGCCAGGACACCAGACCCCGTCAGGGGAATCGAATAGTCGCAATCGTACCAGGCGGGCCCAGCCTCAACCCGCACGTTCCCCGAAAGTTCTTGCGGCCCAGCGGCGGCCATTGGCATCGAGGCGGCAAGCGCGGCAGTCGACATCACAAGCGCGGCGGTCCAAATCGCGGTTCGCATGGTTTCACCGGGGCGCGATCGCCCCCGTCTCCCGCTCGCGTCCGAAGGTCTTGCGGTTTCTCCGACTGGGGCCGAACCGGTTTTGCCGCCGGCGCGACGCGAGCGCGAGGAAGGAGCGGCGACAGGCGCGCGGCTGCAGCGCGCGGAATAGGGCACGCGCGCCAAGCGCGCGGCGTCGAGAAAAAAGGCGCTTGCCGGGAACGGGAAAGGCGGCTGCGGCAAGGCGGCGCTACTGCGGCTGGAGCTTGTTGAATGCGGCATAGCAGCGCCCGGCGACCCAGTAGCTGCACTCTTCCCATCCACCCTCGTGGCGGTACCAGCAATTGGTTTCGACGAGCGCATCGCACTGGGGACCCGGCGACGCCCCGGCGGCGGCCAAGGGCGATGCGGCGATGAGAGCTCCAAGCAGGCACAGGACAACGGGCATTCTTGCGTTCATTGGTCTCACGCGGGCGCCTTGCGCCCGAGCGTTCCGTTGGCGCGCGCCGGGTTCTGCTTTGTCCGAGTCGCGGCGAACCCGGTCCTTTCCTCCGAATCGAGACGAACGTCGAACCACGCTTCCCCCACAATCGTTATAAGCGCCCGTGCCGACTTTCCCGCGTGCGGGCGGGAATCGTTCTAAGCTTCGCGTTGGCGTTTCTGGCCCTGCCGGTCGCCGCGCAGACCACGGTCGTCGTCGACGAGGAGGTCGAGGTATTGATCGATGCGCCCCCCGGCGTGGAGCCCGTGGAGCACCGCGTGGTCGTCGGCCGCGACGCGTTGCCCGTGCACGAGATCGCCCTCGAGCCCTCGTCCGTCGTGCCAGACGAGCTCGAGGCGGCGGCGCCGCGCGAGGCTGCACGCGCCGTGGACGACGCGTTTTCCTCGTGGGACGACGCCGCAAACCGCGCCTCGCAGTCGCCCCGAACCCTGCCCGTGGTCGCGTGCGAGGCTTGGAACCTTGCCGCGCCCGAATGCGGCACGATCCGCGGAAGCCAGCTTTCGCAAGGCGTTCGATACGAACGCCACGTCTTCTCGTACCGCACGACGATCCTCGACGCGCGACCCTACCCCGGCTGCCATCCCTTCGACGACAACGAGGACTTCGAGCCGACGCGGAACGCCAAGCGTCAGGCGCGCGACAAGGCGAACAAGACGCCGCTTGCGCAGCCCTGCACGCTTGTGATCCTCCCACCGTCCCTCTGCGAGGGCGACCCGCTGCGCAAGGAAGGCGATTGGACCTGGCATCGCGACCACCACCTCCAGAAGGCCGAGGAGCAAGGCGGATACTGCGTCGAGGTGTCGATCGAGCTTTGGCCCTTGGCGAACCTGCTGTCCATCCTCGAACGGTGGGACGTCGCGCTGCCCCCGCTTCCGCTTCGCGACGACCTCGCGCGCGCGGCCGAGCAGCCGTTCTCCGCGCGCCTGCCGCGCGAGCACGTTCCTTCGCGCCTCGTTGTGGCGCGGCCGCACGTGGACTCGGTCCGCGTGGCCCTCGAAGAGGTGAGCGTCCGCGCAGGCACGATCGCGCCCGATGGGGACACGCTCGCGCCCCCGCACGGCGCCCTGCCCAGCGCCGCGTTCGCGGCGTCGAAGTCCTTCGACGACGTAGCAGGCTCCGTTGACACCCGAAACCTCTTGGCCGCCGCGCCCGTGGCACAAACGGCCGCGCGCGCCGGCCCGACTGCGGCCGAGGCTGCGCCGGGCGCGCAGATCGCCCGCGTGCCTGCCACTGCAGGCGCCCCGCCTCTGGCGGGCGCCTTGCCGCTTGCCCTGCTCGGCTTGGCGGTTGCCGTTCCCGCGTGGCTCCTGTACCGCCGCGTGCACCGCGACCGAGCGCTTGCGCACCCGGTCCGCGCGGCGGTCTTCGAGGAGATCCGGCGCCGGCCCGGCGTCACGCCCGGCGAGGTGGCCGCCGTCCTTGGCGTCCACTACACGACCGGCGAGCACCACGTCCGGATCCTCGCCGACCTGGGGCTCCTCGAGGTCAAGCGGGCCGGGCGCACGCTGCACTGCTTCGAGAACCACGGCACGCACGGCCGCGTCGACAAGGCGGTCCGCATCGCCGTGCGCACCCCCGCCGTCGCCGCTCTCCTTGCGGCCGTCGCGCGCCGACCCGGCCTTTGCCCGGCGGAGGCCGCCCGTGCGGCCGGCGTCGCGCGCTCCACCGGAAAGCAGCACGTGGACCGACTGGCAGCGGCCGGTCTCCTGCGCGTCGAGCGCGTGGGCGCGCGCGTGGCCCTTCGGGTCCCCGCGGAGGTCGTCGATCCGCTGTGTTCTGCGCTTGGGCGGACTCCTAGCCTTCCCGAAACCTGACGCCCCGCCCACCGTTTGGATAGTGCCACGACACGGCGCCGTTTCCGCCGGCGGGGCACACGACGCGGCACGTGCCGCACTCGAAGCACCCCTCGCTGTTGAAGACGAGCTTCTTTCCCTCCTCCAGCGTGTAGCAGGAGGGCGGGCACATGGGAATGCACGGCTTGTCGACGCACGTTGCGCACTTCGTGTAGTCGACGAGGATGTGCGGCTTGTTGTCGTACTCGAAGACGGTCGCGCCGACCTTCTCCATGACCTCGCTGCGGCGCATCCACGCGCGCAGGCGCTCGTTTGTCGCGCTCATAGCGCGCGCGCACCTCCCAAGGCGTCGCGCAGGAGCGCAAACGGCGAGGCGTGGCGGAGCACGACCTTGCGCGCGATGCGGCTTGGCTTCTGCTGCTCGCCGCGCACGTGATAGATCTCGTGGAAGAGGTCGGCTGCCATTTCGGGGTAGGTCGTGTACAGCCGGGGCGTCGAGAGGAAGTCGCCGGCGCGCTTGAAGCGCTTCAGGTCCTTGATGACAAACGACTTCGCAAGCGCGCGCTCGTAGCTTGCAAGCTGCGAGGCGGAGAAGTCCTTGGCCTCCTTGGCCTCGCGGGCCGCCACGCCGGCCAGGCGCCCGGATTCGATGGCAAAGTCCATGCCCCGGAAGGAGAGGCCCATGTTGAGCACGAAGCCCGCGCAATCGCCCGCCAAGACGAGGCCGCCCTTGACGAGGCGCTTGGGGACGGCCTTCAGGCCCTTCTCCGGGATGAGGTGCGAGCTGTACTCGGCCACGGTGGCGCCCGCGAGCTTTCGCGCAAGGTATGGGTGCGTGCGCAGGTCCTCCATCATCTCGAAGATGGGCGTCTTGCGCGCCTGCCCAAGCTGCATGCCGGGTTTCGTGGGTGTCACGACGCCGAGGCTCACGCTCGACTTGTTCGTGTACAGGAAGCCCCCGCCTTCGACGCCGCGCGTGAAGCTGCCCACGAGCACTTCGGCCACGCCCTCGCCGGGGCCAAGGCCAAAGCGCCGGTCCATCTCCTCCTCGCCAAGCTCGAGCACCATCTTTGCGCCCACCGCGAGGATCTCGGGGTTGGGGGGCGACTCGCGGAAGCCCGCGCGCTCGGTGAGCATCCAGTTCGCTCCCTCGGCAAGCACGGTGACGTCGCTCTCGAACCGGTCGCCGCCCGTCACGATGCCGCGGCAGCGGCCGTCCTCGATCCACAGGTCGTCCACGCGCGTCTCGTTGGCAAGGAGGGCGCCCTTCTGCTCGGCCTTCGACGCAAACCACGGGTCGAACTTCGCGCGCAGGACGTTGATGCTGTTGCGCTCCTTGGCCAACCGTGCTGAATCGTACTCGAGGTGCACGGCGTCGGAGGGCGTGAGGAACGTCACGGCCTCGCGCGTGACGACGCGCTCGAAGGGCGCCTCCTCGTGCCAGTTGGGAACGAGCTTCTCGAGCGCGTGCGTGTACATGCGGCCGCCCGAGACGTTCTTGCTGCCGGGCGTCTTCCCCTTCTCGACGAGAAGGACGGACAGGCCGTCGCTTGCCATCTGGTACGCCGCGGCGCTTCCCGCCAGTCCCGCGCCGACCACGATGGCGTCGAACTTCTCCGACATCGGCGGGCGATGAAGGCCGAGCTATTTAACGGTTCCAAGGCGAGCGCGCGACCGCATTCCGCCGGTGGACGCGTTTTACTGCGCAACTGCGCAGTAACGCCGCGTCGCGCGGCAAGCGGGCGGGAATCCGATACGGTTAACTACGAAGGTCGGCATCGGCGGCGCGATGGAAGCGCGCGTCCGCGCGACGGAGAAGGACGACAAGACGCCCGTCGCCGGAGCGCTTGCGACCGCGGCCGCGACCCTGCGACGCCCGCTTGTCGTGCTCGCGCTTGAGCTTGCCTTCCTCGGCGTTCTCGCGTGGCTCATGTTCGATTGGCGCATGGAGCCCTTCGCGCGCATGGTTCCCGGGACAGGCGACGTCTTCTACGTCGGGACCGACCCGTACTACCACTGGCGGCAGGTCCTCGCGACCGTCGCCCACTTCCCCTCGGCCCTCGTCTACGATCCCTTCACGCAGTTCCCTTTGGGCACGACCTCGGGCCAGTTCGGCACGCTCTTTGACCAGATCGCCGCCGCGCTTGCGATCCTCTGGGGCGGGGGGCAGGCGACGCCCGAGTCCATCGCGGTCGTAACCGTGTCGCTTCCGGCCGCGATGGGCGCGCTCACCGTCGTTCCCACGTACTACGTGGCCAAGCGCGTGGCGGGCGTTCCCGCCGCCGTGATCGCGGCCGTCGTCCTCGCGCTGCTTCCCGGCGAGTTCTTCGCGCGAAGCGTGGCCGGCTACTTCGACCACCACGTGGCCGAGGTCCTCTTCTCGACGGCGGCGGTCCTCGGCTTTGTCGTGGCCGTGGACGCGGCCGCGCGCTCGAAGCTCACGCTCGTCGAGTTCGTGCGCGGCGGCTGGCGGCTCGAGTGGCCCTCGACGCTTGCCATGCTGGCAGGCGGCGTGGCCATGGCGGCCTATCTTCTCGTGTGGCCCGCCGGCATCCTCTTCGTGGCGCTCCTTCTCGCGTACGTCTTCCTGCAGCTTCTCGTCGACCACGCGCGCGGGCGCGCCAGCGAGGACCTCGCGATCGCAAGCCTCGCGTACTTCCTCGTCCCGTTCCTCGTCACGCTGCCTCGCGTCGAGACGTGGGCTGGCGTGTCGAGCGGCGAGTACACGATCCTCCAACCGCTTGCGTGCGCGGTGGCCGCGGCCTTTGCGCCAGGGCTTCTCCTGCTGCGCGACCGCGTGGCGTTCCGCGAGCGCTGGCACTTCCCCACGGCGACCTTGGGCTGCGGCGTCTTGCTCCTTGGCTTGGCGCAGCTGCACGCCGACCTCGCGGGCAACTTCGCAACGGGCCTGCGTTGGCTTTTCTCGTGGGCCTTCCCGCAGGTGCAGAACCTCCTCACGATCGCCGAGGTGCAGGCGGCCTCCTGGGACTACATGAGCGGGTTCTACGGGTGGCCGTTGTCCGTGGCCATCTTCGTCGGCCTTCCGGCCGCGCTCGTGGGCGCTGCGCTGGGCAGGCGCTACCACCTCCTCCTGTTCCTTTGGGGCTTTGTCATGGTCTCCGCCGGCTTCTCGCAGATCCGGTGGAACTACTACACGGCCGTGACGGTCGCGCTCCTGCTGGGGCTTGCGGTCGTGGCGATCGCGCAGACCGTGGGCTGGCTGCAGGGTCAACTCTCGGGCCCCGCGCAGCGCCGCACGTCCGAGCGTCGGGCGCGCTCCAGGAAATCGGCCGCCTCCGACGCGAGGCCCGCCGCCAGCGCCGCCATGCTCACGCTTGCCGTCGCGGCGCTGCTTGGCGCTGGCATCGTGATTCCCGCCTACGCGACGCAGCCGATGCTCGCGTGCAACTCGCCCGAGTACGACGAGTGGTTCCGCACCGCGCGGCCGCGTTTCGTCTCGCCGTGGCTTCTGGGCTGCCGCTTCTCGCCCGGCGACGAGGTCCTATGGACGGTCGAGCTTGCCTGGCTTGCGCAGGCGACGCCGCCGCTTGGCATCGAGCTTTCCGACCTCCACGGGCGTCCGCAAGGCCCCTTTCGGTACAAGGAGGGCGACTACGGCGTGCTTGCCTGGTGGGACTACGGGCACTGGATCCAGGTCCTAAGCAAGCGCCCGCCCGTGGCCAATCCCTTCCAGCAGAATGCGCCCCTGGCTTCGCGCTTCTTCACCGCGCAGAGCGAGGCGAGCGCGCAGGCCGTCCTCGACGACTACGTCCGCGCCGCGGGACAGGACCCCGCGCGCAACCCCATCCGCTACGTCATGATCGACGACGAGATCGCCGCGGGGAAGTTCGGCGCGATTGCAGTGTGGGCGCAAGTCAACAACCCGGGCTCCGCGTGCCCGCAGGGCGGGACGGCCGAGCGGTGGTTCCCGGATTGCAGCCGCGACTACGTCCTGCCGCCCGACCTCAGGGAACGGTATGGCGCCTTCGACACGTACGTGCGCGAGTACGGCCTGCCCACGCCGGGGCCGCGGTACGAGCAGTCCATGCTCGCGCGCCTGTACGCGCACGACGCGACGGGCCTCTCCCATTACCGGCTCGTCCGCGAGCACGGCGGCTTCACGCTCATGGGCACGACGCTTGCCTTCCATGGCGATGGGCAGTTCGAGATCGAAGGCCACCAGCTGCACCGCATCCTCCACATCACGGACCACGAGAGGATGCGACAGGACCTTCGCGACATCACGCCGCCCGGGCTCGACCCGCTCAACCTCCGGACCGGCAACGCGTTTGTGGCGATGAACCAAGAACGGACTCGGCTCGGGTACGACATGCACGTCGCCAGCCGCCTCAAGACGTTCGAGCACGTGCCCGGCGCCCGCCTGCAGGGAACGGCCGAAGGCCACGCCGGGGAGACCGTCCACGCCGCGCTCGTGCTCGAGTCGCTCGACACGGGCAGGCGCTTCCTGTACCAGCACCAGACGACGGTGCGCGCCGACGGGACCTTCGAGCTCGTCGTGCCCTACTCCACGCGGGACGTGGTGCCACCCTCCGAGGGAGGCACCGCCACGCGCATCGTCGCCGCGCAGGACCAGTGCGCACTGCGGTGCAACTACTTCGTGTACGTCGGGTCGCCCGAGTTCGCGCCGAAAAGCGCCTGCCTCGACGTTCCCGACCGGGCGGTCTTGCGGGGCGAGCGGATCGAGCTTGCGCTGGCGCCCGACGGCTGCGCCTGAAGGACCGCTACGCGCCGGCGATCTCCCGCAAGGATTGGCGAAGGCGCGCGACGTCCCCGACGCGCGCGCGGAAGATCTCGCGGCCGCGTGACTCGCACACGGGCACCGCGTCGCCGTAGCGCGCGGAGAGCGCCGCGTCGGCGTCCACGTCCACCTCCCAGACGTCCACGCCCGCCCGCGCGGCCTCGGGCAGCAGAAGCGCGCGAGCCTCGTCGCAGAGGACGCACTCCTTGCGAGCGTACAGCACGACCGATCCGCGCGAGGTGGCGGGCGCCTGGCCTTCGATCCGAAGGAGCGCGGTCGAAAGTCCCAGGAGAACGCCCACGAGGATCAGCGGCCCCCCCACGGCGCCAATGCGCAGCTGGATGAGGACGATCAACCCGAGGCCAAACAAGAACGCCCCGGCCACGGTCGTGACGAGCGTGAGGCGGCGGTAGGCCTGCAGCGAAACCGTGCGTGGCACGTTCTCGACACGCAGCCCCTCGGCTTCAACGTATCGCGGCGCCTGCCGCGGACTCCTCGCCAAGGGCGCTTCGGAGGCCCTCTTCCGCGTCGGGCACGAGGAGGCCCCACGCGGCAAGGCGCCGCGCGTGGTGATGCGCCGTCGCCTTGCTCACGCCAAGCTCACGCGCCGCCTGCGACAACCGCACGCCTGGTTTTGCCCGCACGAGCGCGAAGAGGGCGCGGCGGGTCGGTTGAAGCAAGACGGGCAACCGTTCCCAAGAAGCCTCGGAGAGGGCGGGATAGACGTGGCGGCCGACGCCAACGCGCGCCTCCGTCACGAGCCCGAAGCGGCGAAGGATGCGGAGGTGATAGTCGACCGTCTTGTAATCGAGGCCAAGACGCTTTGCGATCTCGCCCGGGCGCAGGCCCGGCGACCTCGCGACGCATTCAAGGATCCGCCCGCGGACCGGCAGCAGAAGCAAGGCTTCCCTCCGCAAAAGAGGGTAGCGGCGCCGGGCGGACCCCGTCCGCGGACGCCATGGGTCCGGATCGCCGTCGACGCCAACGGGCCTTGCCATGGACAGGACGTGCGCGTGCCGGCACGTAACCCTAATCCGAACCTTCTGTACGGCCTCGAACCGGTCGAGGCTTCGGGCGCCCAAGCCGCCCCAAACCACCCCCCTCTTCTACCTTGCCTCTTTACTGTCGCGCCGAGCTTCACCCGTCAAGCTGCATTTTGTGCCCCAGGTTTTCCGGACCTCGGTTCCCCGCAGCAACCGCTATATACGGTGACCCTCAGACGCTCGCCGGTCGAGGGTGGGAACATGAAGGTCGCCGCCATTGCGTTGGGCTTCGTCGTCGTCGCCTCGGTCCTTCCCGTCACGCAGCAAGCCGCGGTCGTCAGCGCGCAAGTCTCGCTTGCCGTGCACATCGAGGCGCTCTCCAACGTCAACCGCGCGTCGGAGGCCATGACCCGCGCGGCGGCCCTCGCGGGCCTCACCTTGCCCAGCGCGCCGGCGCCGATGCCCCTCTCCCTCTCGCAGGCCTTGCTCGAAATGTACGCCCAGCTTGGCGTCCCGCTCACGAAAGCCGACCGCGCCCGCGTCCAGCTCGAGGCCGCGCGTCTTCCGACGGAGGTCCAGGCCGCCGCCGGCGCCATCCTCACCACGATCAACCACTGCGACCGGCAGGTCAAGCTCGCCTGGTCCGCCGTCGCACCGGAGGACCACGCGTGGTTCCTCGAAGCAAGCGCCCTCGCGGACCCCTCCGAAGCCGACGCGGAACGCATGGCCGCCATCGCCGCGCTCGTCGAAATGGAGCGCGTGGCCGCCTGCGCCAAGCTCTTGCTCGAAACCGTCGAGCACCAACTACCCTCCATCCGCGCCGGCTTTGCGCAAGCCCAAGTGCGCTCCTCCCACGGCATCCGGCTCATGGTCGTGACGCACGACGGGCCCCTCGTGGTCCGATCGACATGCTCCGACGGCGGATACGGCTACGCCCCGTGGGGAGAGGACCTCCCCGGCAAGCTCGTCCGCATCGGCGGACCCGAAGACAACTGCTACGTGCCCCAACCCGACGCGGTCGCCCCGACGGGCGCC
>DATLFM010000005.1 GCA_035541015.1 Candidatus Thermoplasmatota archaeon | reverse complement strand
CAGAATGACATCGTGCTCGTGAGTGGCAAAAGCGGCAGCGGCAAGTCGTTCTTTGCGGGCTGGATGGCAAGCCAGTTCAAGGAGCGAGGCAAGGCGCTTGTGATCTGGGACAAGAAAAACGAGTACCGCGGCCTCGCCGTGGCCCTGTTCGTCCTCAACCAAGCCGCCTTTGCCAAAGTCCGGCAAGCCAAGCACAAGTTTTTCCTGCGCCTCATCGAGAAGCATCCGAGCCTCCGCATCGTGCCCCAAGGCCTCACGTTGGACGAGATGCTGGAGGCCTTCGACCACCTCGCGCACGCAGTTTACGAGCGCGGGGAAACGGTTCTCCTGGTGGAGGAGGCGCATGTCGTTGCACCCCAAGGGCAAACGCCGAGGTACGCGCAGATCCTCGTGACCGATGCGCGCACCACCGCCAACGACCTCATCATGGTGACGCAGCGGGTCCAGCTCTTGGACACCACGATGGCCTCGCAGGCAAACGTCCGTGTGGCGTTCAAGATGACGGACCTCAACGACCTCAAGCGAGTTTCTTCCTATTTCCAGAATCCCGCGCCCGGCCGTTTCTCAAACGTGGGCGCGTTCATCGCCGCCATGCTTCCATTTCAGGCGTTGTACGTGAACGAAAAGAACGGGTTGGAGGGCGTGATGCACACGAGCCGCATCGCCAATTTCGTGCATTTCGGATAAGCGAGGAATGAGAGATGTTTGGCCTTGAAACGTTCCATCAAAAGGCTCCCAGGAGGTCCAAAAAGGCACCGAGCATGCTCCTGGAGCGCGAGTTTGCGTGCCGCTATTGCCGCGAGATTTTTGGCGATGAGCGGTCGCGGTGGAGGCATAGCGTCTTCTGCAACCTGAATCCCGACCCCGCCTGTCCCTGGTGCGGCCTCCATTACGGAAAACAGGTGCTGTGCCTCCATGAGCAGAAATGCCCGGAACGGCCCCAGGAAACTCTGCCCCTGCGCGCCTATTCGCTTCCATTTGCGACACCAAAAGACGTTGCCGAAACGTTGATCGGCCTGTTGCACGAAGCTGGAATCCGCGCCTTTCGGTTGCCGGAGGGCCCAGGAGACACGGCCTACTACGACATCTACGTGGAACGCGCGCGGAAGCAAAAGGCCGCCGGCATTTGGAGACGGAAGAAACACGCCGACGCGGCGCGCATCCTGCTGAATAGCAGAACCGTCGTTCGGGTGCCTTGGGGTTTCGAGCGCTTCGTTCTCACCGAAATGCGGCGCGCCGCGCCGCGATGCTAATGTAGGAGTTGAAACAGCTACAGCGGGGAGTCTGAAATGACCTCCAACCCGAAACCCCAAGGAACCAAAACGCAACCACCGCCCAAGATGCACGCCCGATTGAGCGGGTATTGCCCGTTCATGGAGCAGCGCGTGGTCTTCAACGTCTGTTTCAAGAACGAGGCCGACTACGAACGCGTGTGCGAAGCGATGCGCGAAGGCGGCATCTGGCACGATCTCGACGTGACGATCGCCGTTGCCTCGGCCAAGCAGGGACGACAGCGATAGGCTCCCCCGGTGGACGTGTTCGTTCTACCGAACAGACACATTTTCATGCCGGGAACTTTCGTGCATGAAATAAAGGTCGGGGTACGGCGGGATGGAGGGCGGGACAGAACCACGCGAGTGGGTCGTGCGACGGCTGGAACGCGTGCTCGCGGAAAGCTCGACGAACGTACGCCTCGCAGACTACCGCAAGATCACGCTGGAAGGTCACGCCAAGTGTGCATTTTGCGATCGCTTTGTGACCGGAGAGGCCTGGCAATTCCATGCACGGCACGTCACGGGTCCGCCCGGTATCGTGTACCACGTGTGCCTGGATTGCGCCGCCGCCCCCCTTGAGTTGCGCTAAGCTGCCTATCTCTTCCCGTTCGTCACGCCTCGAATTACGAGGCTCTTGAGGTTTGGTCGGATGATCGACTGGTTGCCGCGGGCCTCGCGCGTGACGAGATCACGTTCCTCCAGCTTGTCGAGGACGGCCACCGTGTAGAAATAACTCTGGCCGGTGGTCTTGGAGAGCTCGCGAATGTTGATGCCCGTCTTGCGGCGATTCCACACGGTGTCAAGGACTTTGGTTTGGGCGGAGCGGCCGAAGGTGTGCTGGAAGAGGCGGGGGGCGACCATTAAGGGCGCATCGATGGCCTGAGATAAAACCTCTTGCTCGTCAAATCGTCTCATTTTGAGAAAGGGTTGGTACTTTGGTTTCTGTGACTAGAGTTTCCTTCGTGCCTCAAAGACTGCCCGCGGTGATTGAGGATCGTCTCGAAGGACGAGGATGCGAGCGGTTTTCCCACGGTACTTCCGAAGGTAGAGGCGGCCGTTGCGGTCGACTTTGGCCGTGATGACTGCAAGGATTTCAGCGCGTTCTACATACTCGTTCAACGCAGATCCTCCAGCCTGCGGCGAAGCTCGGCCGCCAAGCGCCGCAAGGAATCTCTCTGCGACTCCGTGAGGAAGTCGATTTCCTCGGCGTTTTCTCCAAGGTGGATCAGTCGCAATACGAGCGGCGTGCTAAGGTTCAAGGAGTACATCATCGGCGGTCACCACGGTTTCTTGAAATGCGGGCCTCAAAAGCGGACTCGCGGAGGGTTCGTAGTTTGAAATGAGGAGCTCGTCGACGTACCGGTGTTGCCCGTCGCGTCGGAAACTCCTGTAACGGGTCGGAATGGCCTCGATATGGTGGTCGTTCCAGAGGTTGCGGAAGCGGGGCCAGTCGGGGTAACTGACGAGAAAGCGGCCTTGCACGCCGGCGAGGGCGCGTTTCAGGCGGTCGTGCTCCGAGTCTTTCCACCCGTACACGCCGCTTGCAAACGAAAGCTCGGCGTACGGCGGGTCGAGGTAGAAGAACGTGTCCGGCCCGTCGTATTTCCGGATCAACTCCTCGAAGTCGAGCCGCTCGATCCACACTTTCTGCAACCGCTTGCTTGCATCCCGCAGGAGGTCGAGGTTTACCGAGGCGGGGGCGCGCGTTCGGACGGGCTTGTACTGCCGCAGGTTGCAGTTGAACGAGTGGTGGATCAACGTGAAGAACCGCAGCGCGCGGTCCACCGGGTCCAAGTTCTCTCGCGGCTCGTTGCGGGCGCGGTAGAACTCCGGCCGGTTCGGCAGCAAAAACTCCGCTTTTCTGGCAAACTCCTCCTGCCGGTCCCGCAGGACCTCAAAGAGGTTCACGAGATCGCCGTTGAGGTCGTTGTAGACCTCCGATTTCGACCTCTCCTTGCGAAACAGGACCCAAGCCGCGCCTCCAAAGACCTCCACGTAGCAAACGTGAGGCGGGATGCGGTCGATGATCCGCTTGGCAAGGAGGCTCTTGCCCCCAAACCACTTGATGGGGGACCTCAACGAACCACCCCTGGCCACGGCTTGCGCTGGGGGACTGAAAAAATGAAAAAAGTCGGGTGGCCCACGGGCTTTCCGTGGGCCTTGAGGAAGCGGTCGTCAGTCCGGCGAGGTAAGGGGGTTTCTAGGGTGCTTACCCCCCTCGTTCCGCTGGGCGAATCGGTCGAGTCTCGGCGGGCGCGTATCGGCCACCGCGCAGCGGTGGCCGCATCGGGATCCGAGATGAGAACTCGGAGAGTTCGAATCTGGGCGGGCGCGTCCCCTTTTCCCTCAGCGCACTCGCTCGCGCCTGCGGCGCTCGCTCGGGCGCTTCGGCAAAAGCGGACCGCGGAAAAGCAGCCAAGTCGCCTTGCGCGGCTCCGCCGCGCATCGGCTCTTGGCTGCCGGCCCGCGCCTCCGCTGTCGCTGCGGCGCGGGACCGCGCCTGCGGCGCGGCGGGTCCATTGGAGTAGGCCAAGAACGATCCCCGCAAGGACCGGCGTGCCGCGGCCCTCGGCGCCCCGGATTGATGGGCGCGCCTCCCCAAGATTACTGCGCACTTGCGCAGTAAACTTGTGACCGGCGTCCGCCCGTCCGAACCTTTTTCCATCCGCAGCGGCTGCCGCCCTTGCCCATGTCCGTTGCCATCGAAACCTCCGGCCTCGTGAAGAGCTTCGGCAAGACGCGCGCCGTGGACGGCCTCGACCTTTCCATCCGCAAGGGGTCCGTCTACGGCCTTCTGGGGCCAAACGGCGCGGGCAAGACCACCACGATCCGCGTCCTCGCCACGCTGCTTGCCCCCGACGCGGGCACGGCGCGCGTGCTGGGCCACGACGTGGTCGCCGACTCGGCCGCCGTGCGCGCCAAGGTGAGCCTCACGGGCCAGTTCGCTTCCGTCGACGAGGATCTCACGGGCCGCGAGAATCTCGTCCTCGTGGGCCGGCTGCTCGGGCTCTCCTGGGGCGGCGCCAAGGATCGCGCCGACGAGCTTCTCGACGCCTTTGGTCTCGCGGAGGCCGCGGGGCGGCAGGCGAAGACGTTCTCGGGCGGCATGCGCAGGCGTCTGGACATCGCGGCAAGCCTCGTCGTGACGCCCGAGGTGCTGTTCCTCGACGAGCCCACGTCGGGTCTCGACGTCCGGTCGCGAAACCAGGTGTGGGACATCGTGCGGGCGATCGCGGCCGAGGGCACGACGGTGCTTCTCACGACGCAGTATCTCGAAGAGGCCGACCGTCTGGCCGACCGTCTTGCGGTGATCGACCACGGCCGGCTCATCGCGGAGGGGACAAGCCGCGACCTCAAGGCAAGCGTGGGCGCGCGCGCTTTGCACCTTCGCGTCGAGCCGGCGACGCGCCGGGCCGAGGCACAGGCGTTGCTTGCAAAGTCGCTGCCGGGCGTTCGCGCGGGGGGCGATCCGCAGTCGCTTCTGGCGCATGCGCCCGACGAGGCGGCGCTTGCTGAGGCGCTTTCCACGTTGTCGCGAGCGGGCATCTCCGTGGCCGAGCTCTCGGTGGGCGCGCCCAGCCTCGACGAGGTGTTCCTTGCGGTCACGGGCCGCACGGCGCAGGGGGGAAGCCCATGATGGCCGAGTCCGTCGAGAAGCCGGTCGTCGTCTCGGGCGACCTTCATCGCCTGCTGTCGAAGGGGCCGCGCCCGCCGCCGGCCGGCGCGCTGTCGGCGTCGCTTACGCTTGGCTGGCGGGCGCTTCTCAAGATCAAGCACGTGCCCTTCCAGCTCTTCGACGTGACGGCCATGCCCATCATGCTCACCGTCATGTTCACGTTCCTCTTCGGAGGCGCGCTTGCGGGCTCGCCGTCGACGTACATCCAGTTCCTGCTCCCGGGCATTCTCGTGCAGGCCATGCTCTTCATCACGGTCTACACGGGCGTGGGGCTCAACACGGACATCGGCAAGGGCGTGTACGACCGCTTCCGGTCCCTTCCCATCTGGCAGTCCTCGCCGGTCTTCGGCGCGCTTTTGGGGGACGTCCTGCGATACCTCGTGTCGGCCGGCGTCGTTCTCGGCGTGGGCCTTGGGCTCGGATTCCGCCCGGAGGCGGGCCCGTTGGGCGTCCTTGCGGCTGTGGCCCTTTCGCTTGTGCTTGCGGTGAGCGTGTCGTGGATCTGGATCGTCATCAGCATGAAGGTGCAGTCGCCCGAATCGGTCATGACGACAAGCTTCCTCCTGCTGTTTCCGATCACGTTTGTGAGCAACATCTTCGTCGACCCCTCGACGATGCCCGGCTGGCTGCAATCGGTCGTGAACGCGAATCCGGTCACGCACCTCGTGACGGCAACGCGCGGCCTCATGCACGGGCAGGAGGTCGCGGCAAGCGTCGCGGCCGTGCTCGTGGCGTCGCTTGCCACGACGGCCGTGTTCGCGCCGCTGTCCCTTTGGATGTACAAGAAGGAGCGCTAGCGCGCCGGGCGCATACGATCCTTCGAACAAATCCAAGAGCGGCCAGGGAAAAACGACGGCCGTGCGCCGGATCTACGCCTTCGTCTGCGCGTTGTTGCCCCTTGCGGTGACAGCGGCAAGCCTCGTGCTCGCGCACGAGGGCCACGATCACGGCCCCGAGCCTCCGGCCGCAGCCGACCCGCCCCCGCGCGAGACGGCCGCCGATCGCGCCGCGCAAGCGCCGCCCACGCCGCGAAGACCCATCGGAGGCGACTACGTCGAGCCGCACCTTACGGCATCCGACTGGCCCACGTTCCAGCGTACGTCCGCGCGCACCGGCTACGCGTCCGGCACGCGCCTTCTTCCGCCCCGCGTGCTCTGGGACGGCCACGAGCAGGCGGAAATCGCGGCCTCTCCCGTGGCCGGCGGCGGGCGGCTCTTTACGCTCACCCTGGCCGGAAGCCTCGCCGCGCGCGACGTGCTCACCGGCGAGGTGCTTTGGCGCCGCGAGCTTGGGGCCAACGCAAGCGCCACGCCGGCGCTCGACGGGCCCACGCTCGTGCTGGCCGATTGGGACGGCAACGTGCACGCGGTGGAGGCGCGAACGGGCGAGACGCGCTGGGCCCGCGCCGTGGGCGCCTTGGTCCACGCCTCGCCCGCCGTGGCAAACGGCCGCGTGTTCGTGGCCGATGCCGAGGGCCGCATCCACAGCCTCTCGATCGGCGACGGCCAGACGGCGTGGACGCGCGACCTTGGAGCGCCGATCGTGGCCTCGCCTTCCGCTTCCGGCTCGCGCGTGTACGCGGCGACGGCCGAGGGGCGCGTGGTGAGCCTGGCCGCGCACGACGGCGCGCCGCTTGCCGAGAACCGCGTGCACGGTGGTCTCGTGGGAGCGCCCGTCGTTTGGGACGAGACGGTCGTCGTGGCCGACGGGCTGGGCTTTGTCGTCGGGCTTGACGCCTCCACGCTCAAGCGGCGGTGGCTCGCGACGCAGGGGCCGGCCGACCTGGCGACGCCGGCCGTGGGGGACGGGCGTGTCGTGGCGCCGTCCATGGCCGTGGGAGGGCTTGCCACCTACGACGTCCGGAACGGGCGCTTGCTGTGGAAGGTGGCCGATCCCGGTTTTGGGCGGTACCCGGCGCCGGTTTCGCTGGGCGACGGCGTCGTCTACGCCGGAGTCCGCGACGGGCGCCTCCTTGCCATCAGCGCTCTCAACGGCACGCTCCTGTGGGAGATCTCCGCAAGCCGCCTGGCAGGCGCGCCGGCGCTCCTTCCCGACCTCTTGCTGGCCGTGGGCGCCAACGGACAGGTCTTCGCCGTGGGCGCTCCCCGCGTCGACCGGGCGTCGCTCCCGGGCGTGCTGGGACCCCCGCCGATCGCGGAGATCCCGCTTTGGCCACTTCTTGTCGGGTTGGGTCTTGTCGCCATGGCGCTGTGGCGTCGCGGCTACGCCAAGGCGCGCCGCCCCATGCGCATCCCGCCGGCGCTCCACAGCTGGACACCGCCTCCGCTTCTGGCGCGCCGGGTCGTGTGCCCGTGGTGCTCGTGCCGGCACGGGCTTCCGCCGCAAGCCCGCGAGGGCGCGCGCCTGCGTTGCGCGGCCTGCGGAAAAACGAGCATTTTCCGAACGTCCGCTACGCGGCACCTGCCTTTGCCCGTCGCGCGGCGCGGTTTTCGGCAGGCATAAATAGCGCGCGCCGGATGGAAAGAAGCGGGGTGCACAGGGACGCTCACGTGGAAGGATGAGCGCGACGTCCATCTCCTCACGAGGGGGAACGTCGACGGCATCGTTTCCTCCGCGCTTTTCCTCGCCGAGCACGAGCGGGGGCGCGTGACCTACGTGCCCTCCTCGACCGCGGCCGTCGAGGTCTTGCGAAAGGACCTCGGAAGCCGGATCTTCTACCTCGTCGACATCGGGCTCACGCCCAAGCTCGTCAAGACCCTCAACATGAAGGCCAAGACGCGCCAGTCCGTCGTCGTCATCGACCATCATCAGCAGACGGAGCACTACCTTTCCGAGCTGGAGCCGCACGCGCGGGTCGTCGTGGACCAGCAGGGAAGCGCGGCAAGCGTGGCCCACCGCCATTGGGGGGGCCTTCCGGCCTTCGACCACCTCTCCGCCATCGCCGACAAGGTGGAGTACTGCGCCTCGCCGAGCCTCGCGCGCGCCATCGAGCTCTACGGCGAGCAGCGCATCGGCGACGAGGCGACGCTCCTCGACTTCGCGTGGCGCCTGCAGATCGACGACGACCGCTTCCGGCTCTCGGCCGCGCGCCGCCTGGCGCAAGGGTTCTGGCCAAGCGAGATCGACGAGGTCAAGCGACGCTACCTTCAGGTCGTGAACGAGCACCGTTGGGACAAGGCCATCGACCGCGTGCGCAGCAAGGTCGTCTGCGACAACGGCATCGCCGTCCTCTCCTTTGGCCGACGGAAGCCCTCGCTCCTGGGCTTTGGCTCGCGCGCGCTCACGAGCGTCGCGGCGCAGCAGGGCTGCCGCATCGCGGTCCTCATCAACCGCCGACGCGAGATGAGCTCCATCGCCCTCCGCGGCATCGGGGAGCCGCCCGTGAACCTCGGCCGGTTCGCCGAGGAGTTCACGCTCGAGCACGGCGTCGTGGGCGGCGGTCACCCGGCCTCGGCCGGAGCGAAGATCCACACGCGCGACGTGCCCTTGTTCATGGAGATGCTGGCCGAGGCGGTCTGACGCCTCGGCCCGGGCGAGACGGAACCCGCCCGATCAGATCTTCGTGGCTCGCGTGAGCAGGTAGTCCATGCGGACGACGTTGTCCGTGAAGTACGTGCTCGCCAGAGCCTCGATGCCGCGCTGGAGCTCCTGGTACTTCTTCGCGTCGTTGGCGAGGTTCTTGCGGATTTGGAGGATGGGGCCCGACGTGCTCTCCATCGCCTGCCGGTAGTGCTGCGGCGAGAGGGCGGGCCAGCGCATCGTGCCCGTGTCGTGCACGAGGTCGCGCACGCGCGGGCCCAGGCGCTCGCGGATCACCGTCGTGTCTCCCCATTGCGGCGGCGGGTCGGGCTTGGCGGCGGGAGGCGGCGGCGGCAAGTAGCTTCCCACGAGCGCGAACACGCGGCCCGTCATGAACTGAGGCGGCCACGTCGAAAACGCGACCGTGCCGCCGGGCTTGCACACGCGCAGCAGCTCGTCGGCCGTCACCTGCGCGCGCGGCGCGAACATGTGGCCGAACTGGCTTAGCACGACGTCGAACTCGCCGTCGCGGAAGGGAAGGTTCTCCGCGTCGCCCTCCTTCCACGTGACGGCGTCGGCCTCCGCGATGGCCGCGTTCTCCTTTGCGCGCGCGAGAAGCTCGGGCGCAAAGTCGAGACCCGTGACCGTGGCGCCCGCGCGCGCGGCCGTGATGGCGGCGACGCCGGTGCCGCAGGCCACGTCCAGCACCTTCATTCCGGACCGCACGCCCGCAAAGCGCACGAGATGCCCGGACACGGGCGTGGTCATCTGCTCGATGGGCGCAAAGAGAGCCCAGCTTTCGCGCTGCTTGGCCTTCAGTTCCGCGAAGGGATCGGTCGCCAAGGAACACCCCGGCCTCGAAGGCGCAAGCCCGTCCAAGAACCCTCGCCGAAGGTTTCATTGGGACCTTCGGCTTGCTCCACGCGTGCGTCGCGTCGCCCTTGCCCTGCTCGTCGCGACTTCCAGCTTGGCCGCCGGCTGCGTGGATCCCTCCGCGCCCAACGACGGAGCGCCGCCGCCGGCGCCCGGCGTGCCGTTTGACGCGCAACGCGCGCTTGCGTGGGTCGAGGCGCAGATCCGCGACCCCGACACGGGCCAGGCCTGGTACCGCATCCCCGGTACGACAGAGAGCCGGCGGGCCGCCGACCTGTTCCACGCCGAGCTTTCCGCCCGCAACTGGAGCGTCGGGTTCCAAGACTTCGAGGGCACGATCGAAGGCCGCGCCGTCGCCATGCGAAACGTGGTGGCCGAGCTGGCCGGAACCTCGTCGCGGACGGTCCTCCTGGCCGCGCACTACGACACGCGCATCTGCGCCGACAAGGATCCGGATCCGGAACGCCGCCGCGACCCCGTCGTCGGCGCCAACGACGGCGCGAGCGGCGTGGCCGTCCTTCTGGAGCTTGCGCGCGTGCTGGACGCGCAGCGCGCCAATTTCTCCTTCCGCCTCTACCTCTTTGACGGCGAAGACCAAGGCGACGGGGGGCTGGGTTGCGGCGCCGGCACCGATTGGGCGCAAGGCTCGGAGTTCGCCGCGGCGGCGCTCACGGACGCCGAGCGCGCGCGCATCGTCGGAATGATCCTCGTCGACCTCGTCGGCGATCGCGAGGCGGAGTTCGCGCGCGAGGGGTACTCCTCCGTTGGCGCAAGCCGCGCCCTGCAGGATCGCATCTGGGGCATGGCCGCGCGTCTTGGGCACGCGCACTTCGTCGATCGCCCCGCGACGCCCGTCCTCGACGACCACGTCCCGTTCCAGCGGCGCGGGATTCCGGCGGTGGACATCATCCACCTCGACCAGGGCGCCGACCC
>DATLFM010000004.1 GCA_035541015.1 Candidatus Thermoplasmatota archaeon | reverse complement strand
GCGGTTCCCGCGTATTCGTCGATTGCCATCGTCTTCAGCCGTCCGTCCTTGAACGCGCGGATCGAGTGGACGGCCGCCGTGGCGGCGGCCATGTTCGTGAGGTAGGGGATGTTGAGCTCCACGGCCAGGCGCCGCATCATGTAGCCGTCGCGCCGGGCGCCGCGCGCAAGCGTGGGCGTGTTGAGGACGAGCTTGATCGTCCCGTTGCGCATGAGGTCGATCGCATCGGGCGAGCGGCCTTCGCTGATGCGCCAGGCGGTCTCGCACGCGACGCCGAAGTCGCGAAGGTACGACGACGTTCCCTTCGTGGCGTAGAGCGCAAAGCCCAGCTGCGAGAGCTCGGTGGCAAGCGGCAGCACGCGCTCCTTGTCCTCGTCGCGGACGGAGATGTACACGGCGCCCTCGGTGGGAAGCCGCATGCCGGCGGCCTCCATGGCCTTCCAGAACGCCTTGTGGAAGTCGGTGTCAAGGCCCATGACCTCGCCCGTGGACTTCATCTCGGGGCCGAGGATCGAGTCGACGCCCGCGAGCTTCTGGAACGGGAACACGCTTGCCTTCACGGCGATCGTCCGCGTGCGGGCCGGCTGCAGGCTCATGTCGGAGAGCTTCTGGCCGAGCATGACGCGCGTGGCCACGCGCGCCAGCGGGACGCCGATCGCCTTGCTGACGAAGGGGACCGTGCGCGAGGCGCGCGGGTTGGCCTCCAGGATGTACACCTTGTTGTCCTTCACGGCAAACTGGCAGTTGACGCAGCCCACGACGCCAAGCGCGAGGGCGATCTTGCGCGTGTACAGCTCGATCGTCTTCACGACCTCGCGGGGCAGGGTCTGGGGCGGCAGCACCATCGTCGCGTCGCCGCTGTGCACGCCGGCCTCCTCGATGTGCTCGAGCATGCCGCCCAGGAAGACGTCCGTGCCGTCGCATACGGCGTCCACGTCGACCTCGATCGCGTTTGTGAGGTACTTGTCCACGAGGACGGGGGCGTTCTTGCCCACGCGCACGGCCTCGCGCATGTAGCCCTCGAGGTCCTTCTCGTCGTAGACGATCTCCATCCCGCGCCCGCCCAGCACGAAGCTCGGGCGCACGAGCACGGGATACCCGATGCGGGCGGCGGCCTCCTTGACCTCCTCGAAGCTGCGCCCGAGCGCCCCGGCGGGCTGGGGGATCTTGAGGCGGTCCATGAGCTTTGCGAACTTCTCGCGGTCCTCGGCGGTGTCGATGGCCGTCGGCGGCGTGCCCAGGATGCGCGTCGGAAGCCCCCGCTGCGCGATGGCTTCGGCAAGCGGCGTGGCGAGGTTGATCGACGTCTGGCCCCCGAATTGCACGACGACGCCCTCGGGCCGCTCGCGTTCGATCACGTGCAGGACGTCCTCGAGCGCCAGCGGCTCGAAGTACAGGCGCGTGGACGTGTCGAAGTCGGTGGAGACCGTCTCGGGGTTGTTGTTGACCATGATGGCGTCGAGGCCCTGCGCGCGGATCTCCTTGGCCGCGTGCACGCAGGCGTAATCGAACTCGATTCCCTGCCCGATGCGGATGGGGCCGCTGCCGAGCACCATGACCTTGCGGGTGCCCTCGGGCGGTTTCACCTCCTCGGTCTCGGCGTAGGTCGAGTAGAAGTAGGGTGTTTGCGCCTCGAACTCCGCGGCGCAGGTGTCGACCATCTTGTAGACGGGCGCGATGCCGTGCTGGCGGCGAAGGTCGCGGACCTCCTGCTCGGTCCGGCCAAGGAGGGTGGCCAGGTGCTCGTCGGCAAAGCCCATGCGCTTGGCCCGCGCGAGGACGTCCCGATCGACGCGGCCGGCCTTCGCGGCTTGCTTGAGCTTCTCCTCGAACTGCACGACGTTCCGGATCTTGACGAGGAAGAAGGGGTCGATGCGCGAGGCGTGCGCGACCTTGTCGAGGCTCGCGCCTTTGCGCAGGAGCTCGGCCACGGCGTAGAGGCGGCGGTCGGTGGGCTCGGAGAGCTCCTTCCAGAGGTCCTCCTCCGTCGAGGGCCAGGTCCAATCGAGGCTTGCGCGGTCGATCTCGAGCGACCGAAGCGCTTTTTGCAGGCTTTCCTCGATCGTGCGCCCGATGGACATGACCTCGCCGGTCGACTTCATCTGGGTGCCGAGGTGCCGGTCCACCGTGCGGAACTTGTCGAAGGGCCAGCGGGGGATCTTCGTGATGACGTAGTCGAGCGCGGGCTCGAAGGAGGCCGGCGTCGTGCCCGTCACGCGGTTCACGATCTCGTCGAGGGTCATGCCCACGGCGATCTTGGCCGAAACGCGCGCGATGGGGTAGCCCGTGGCCTTGCTGGCAAGCGCCGACGAGCGCGACACGCGCGGGTTCACCTCGATCACGCGGTACTCGAACCGCGAGGGGTCGACGGCGAACTGGACGTTGCATCCCCCCTGGATGCCAAGCGCGCGGATGATCTTCAGGGCCGCCGAGCGCAGCGTCTGGTGCTCGTCGTCGGAGAGCGTCTGCGAGGGCGCCACGACGATGGACTCGCCCGTGTGGATTCCCATCGGGTCGAGGTTCTCCATGTTGCAGATCGTGATGCAGTTATCGGCCGAATCCCGCATGACCTCGTACTCGAACTCCTTCCAGCCGAGCACGGACTCCTCGATGAGCACCTGGTGGATGCGGGAATAGGAGAGGCCCCGGGAGCAAATTTCGGCCAGTTGCGCTTCGTTGTGCGCGATGCCGGAGCCGGAGCCGCCAAGCGTGTAGGCGGGGCGGACGAGGACGGGAAAGCCGATCTGGCGCGCAAACTCGAGCGCCTGCTTGTGGTCGGTGACGGCCTTGGCCCGGCAGACGGGCTCGCCGATCTCCTCCATCGTCTTCTTGAAGAGGTCCCGGTCCTCGCTCTTCTCGATGGCCGAAAGCGGCGTCCCCAGAAGCTCGACGCCGTACTTTTCGAGCGCTCCCGACTCGGCAAGCTCGCTGCACAGGTTGAGGCCGGTTTGGCCGCCCATGCCCGAGAGGATGCCCTGCGGCCGCTCGCGACGAAGGATGCGCGCGAGCGACTCGGCCGTGAGCGGCTCCACGTACACGCGGTCGGCCGTCTCGACGTCGGTCTGGATCGTGGCGGGGTTCGAGTTGACGATGACGGTCTCGTAGCCCTCCTCGCGCAGCGAAAGAGCGGCCTGCGATCCGGAGAAGTCGAACTCCGCGGCCTGCCCGATCTGGATGGGGCCGGAACCGACGATGAGGAGCTTTCGAAGATCCGTCCGCTTGGGCACGCTAGCGGCCTCCCGGATGCTCGGCCATCATCCGCTCGAACCGCTGGAAGAGGTGCCACGTGTCGCGCGGCCCCGGGTGCGCCTCCGGGTGGTACTGCACGCTGAACACCGGGAGGCGAGCATGGCGAAGGCCCTCGGCCGTCCCGTCGTTTCCGTTGAGCTGCGCGACCTCGAGCCCCGCCGCGCGCGCGCTCTCCACGTCCACCGCGTAGCCGTGGTTCTGGCTCGTGATGAACACGCGGCCCGATTCGAGGTCCTTGACGGGTTGGTTGGCGCCCCGGTGGCCGAACTTGAGCTTGAAGGTCTTCGCGCCAAAGGCAAGCCCAAGGAGCTGGTGGCCAAGGCAGATGCCCATGACGGGGTACCGTTCGGCGGCCCCGCGCAGCAGGGGAACGGTCGTGCGCAGGATCTCCGCGTGCGAGGGGTCGCCGGGGCCGTTGCTGCAGAAGACGCCGTCGGGCGCGATGCGCTCGAGGTCGCGCATCGTCGCGTTGTAGGGAAGGCGGGTCACGTGGCCAAGCTCGCGCAGCGAGCGGACGATGTTCTCCTTGGCGCCGCAGTCCAGAAGCGCAATCTCGCGTCGCCCCTTGCCGGTCGCCTCCAAGCGGACGGGCCTTGCGGCCGTCACCTGCCCCACGAGGTTCTCCGCGTCCGGATGGGGCATGGTGCGGACCTTGTGGAAGGCCTCCTCGACGCTGTCGCCCTCCTGGCAGATCGCGGCCTTCAGCGTTCCGCGTGCCCGCGTCTTTACCGTAAGCGCGCGCGTGTCGATGCCTTGGAGGCCCGGCACGCCGTGGTCGCGGAGGAACTCGTCGACCGTCTTGTTGCCGCCTTTGTGGTGGCTGGGCGCCTCGCACGCCTCGTGCACGGCAAATCCGCGCGGCCAAATGCGTCGCGACTCGAAGTCGTCCGCGTTCACGCCGTAGTTGCCGATGAGCGGGTACGTGAGGAGGAGGATCTGGCCGGCGTACGACGGGTCCGTGAGGGACTCCTGGTAGCCCGTCATGGAGGTGTTGAAGACGAGCTCGCCAAAGGTCGTCTTGCGCGCGCCAAAAGCAATGCCCTCGACGACGGTTCCGTCTTCGAGGACGAGGCGCGCCCGATCCATTCCGACCTGGCGTACATACCGGATGCCGTTCAAGAACGTTTCCGTGCGCGCGCGGATAATAATGCTCGCCCGCGCGCGAGGGGGCCCGCGACCGGGGCGGAGGCCACACGATTGGCGTCCGCTCGCGTTTTGGACCCACAACTATATCAACAGGGCGCGCGTGCACAAACCTGGCAACAGTTCGATCATCAGTGTTTGCGGGATGACGGTCGCCACAGGAAACGACCCTCGTTTTCATCGCATCCCGCATGGCTCCCTCGGGAGCGGCCCGGCGACGTGATTCTCGAACCGCCGGACGTGAAACCCATGACCTTTGCACAGCTTGGTCTGACCCAACCTACGCTTGCGGCTTTGGCCGCAATGAAGTACGAACGCCCAACTCCCATCCAAAGCGAAGCCATTCCGCACGTCCTTGCCGGACGCGATCTCCTTGGCCGCGCCCAGACGGGAACCGGCAAGACGGCCGCGTTCGGCATCCCGATCGTGGAGAAGATCGAGCCCTCGAGCCGGCACGTCCAGGCGCTGATCCTGACGCCGACCCGCGAGCTGTGCGTGCAGGTGACCGAGGAGATCGCGCGCATCGGCCAGTTCCGCGGCGTGCAGACCGTCGCCATCTACGGTGGCTCATCGATGGACCGGCAGGTCGAGGCGCTCAAGCGGGGCACGCAGGTCGTGGTCGGCACGCCGGGCCGCGTCCTGGACCTCGTCCGGCGACGCGAGCTCGTCCTCGACCGGGTCCACACCGTCATCCTCGACGAGGCGGACCGCATGCTCGACATGGGCTTCATCGTCGACGTCGAGACCATCCTGGCCCGGTGCCCGCGCGAGCGACAGACTGCGCTCTTCAGCGCCACCATGCCGTACGCCATCCTTCGCATCTGCGACCGCTTCATGAAACGGGATCCGGCCCAGGTCACGGTGCGGCCCGACCTGCGGACCGTCGAGACCGTTCGTCAGCTGGTGTACTTCGTGGCCGAGCAGGACAAGGTCGCGGCTCTGGTCGAGCTCAACGAGAAGTATGGGTTCGATCGGCTCCTCGTCTTCCGGCACACGCAGATCGGCGTCGACCGGCTCGCCGCCACGCTCGCGCGGCGCGGGAAGAACGTCGCCGCCCTGCACGGGGGCCTCTCGCAGCGCGAGCGGGATCGGACGCTGGCCGCCTTCAAGGCGGGCAAGATCCAGTTCCTGATCGCCACGAACGTCGCCAGCCGCGGCCTCGACATCACCGACCTCCCGTACGTCCTGAGCTTCGACATCCCCGAGGACGCCGATACC
>DATLFM010000003.1 GCA_035541015.1 Candidatus Thermoplasmatota archaeon | reverse complement strand
GTGTGGGAGAAGCTCACCGTGGCCGCGCACACGTGCGACCGGTTCATGACGCGCGAGGAGTTCCGCCGCGAGCAGAACGAGCGGCTGGAGCGCATGCTCGAGAACGGGGAGCTCGAGGAGTAAGGTTCAAGAAGGGTTCGGGCCTTGCCGCAGTCCATGGCCCCCTCGTTTGCCCTTGCCGCCTCGATCGTCCTCCTGGCGGGCGCAGCGCTCTTCTACGTGGGCATGGGTCTTCTGCACAACAACTGGACCGACGTTGGCGTCTACTCGGTCACCGTCACGCTGCTCGCCTTTGGCGCCTTTGGCTACGTGGCCGCCCGCACGGGGCCCGTGGCCGAGGAATAGCCCGCTTGCGATGATCATTCATCGCAACGCTCGCGCAGCCGTTATCCCCTGACGGCGCGTTGGCGGCCGCGTTGCCCGCCGATCCTGCGAGCCTCGAATGGGTCGAGAAGCACCGCCCGCGCACGCTCGACGCGCTCGCGGGAAACCGCAAGGCCGTCGAGGACCTCCGCGCGTGGGCGCGCGCGTGGGACGAGGGCGTGCCCGCCAAGCGCGCGGTGATCCTGGCCGGCGAGCCGGGCACGGGAAAGACCTCCGCGGCGCTCGCTCTTGCCGCCGAGCGCGGGTGGAACGTCGTCGAGCTCAACGCAAGCGACCAGCGGAACTACGACGTCGTGAAGCGCGTCGCCGGCGCGGGCGCCACGCACGACACCTTCTCGCCCACGGGCGAGTTTCTTGCCTCGGCAGCGGGCAAGCGCACGCTTGTCGTCCTCGACGAGGCCGACAACCTCTTTGGCCGCGAGGACCGCGGCGGCATGAAGGCGATCGTGGAGACGATCCGGCAGGCGCGCCAGCCCATCGTGCTCATCGCAAACGACCTCTACCAGCTCACGCGCGGCGCCGAGTCGCTAAAGACGCTTGCGCTCACGATCCGGTTCCAGCGCTTGCGGAAGGAAGCCGTCGCCGCGGTGCTTCGCGAGGTGGCCGGCGCCGAAGGCGTGGAGGTCGATCCGGGCGCCCTGTCGCTTCTGGCCGATCGCGCCGGCGGCGACCTCCGCAGCGCGGTGAAGGACCTGCAGGCGCTTGCGACGGGCCGCGCGCGCGTGACCGAGCGGGACGTTCCGGCCATGGGCCTTCGCGACACGCGCGCGACCGTGTTCGACGCGCTCGGGGTGATCTTCAAGACGACCGACGCGAAGGAGGCCAAGGCCGCGGCGCTCGATCTCGAGGAGTCGCCCGAGGATCTCATCCTGTGGGTGGACGAGAACCTGCCGCTTGAGTACCGAGACCCGCCGGATCTCGTGGAGGGGTATGCGGCGCTGTCGCGGGCGGACATCCAGCTCGGCCGCGCGCGGCGGCGGCGGGCGTACTCTCTGTGGCCCTACGCGACGGAGCTCATGACGGCCGGCGTGGCCGTGGCGAAGGCGCGGCCCTACCGATCCTTCCAGCGGTACCAGTTCCCGCGGTGGCTCCGGATCCTGTCGGCCTCGCGCGGCCCGCGCGCGCTTCGCAACGCCGTGGCGGCGAAGGTGGGGGCCGCAACGCACAGCTCAAGCGACCTCGCGCGGCAGGAGACCGTGCCGGCGCTGCGCACGCTGTGCAACGCCGACGCGGACTTCGCCGTCCGCGTGGTCCGCGCGCTGGAGCTCGAGGAGGATGAGGTGGAGTTCCTCCTCGGCAAGGATTCGCCTGTGAAGGACAGGGTGCTGGCCGCGTTGGCGCAGCCGCCCGAGCCGGAGCGGCCGCAGGCTTTGGACGAGCCTGAGAGGAAGCCCGAGCCCGAACCGGTCTCACCCTCAGCCGGTGCCCAAAACCAGTCCAGGTTGTTCGACTTCTAGGTTCGGTGATCGTCGAATTATTCTATGCTCTGGTGAGAACATTTAACTAAATGAGTGGACATTTGCCGTCGGCGGGAAGGGGAGTTTTGCAAACGAGGTCCAAGGAGCCAGCGCTTCGGCAATCCCTGTCGCAAGCCTGGATCGAAGAGTCGAACGTCGTCCATCGGATGTATCGCGAGGCCCTGCGAGAGTTCGGGGGAACCGACCCCGCCTACCTCGACCTGGAGGCCATGCAGCACGCCAATCGCCAGCAGTCGCTCCGGCTGCAGCGCGTCCTGGCCCGCCTCTCGGAGGGCTTTTACGGTCCGGAACCGTGAGCGCGCCATCGAAGCCTTGCTGCTGCGGGAGCGCGAGGCCGCGCGCCGGTACGAGGCGCTGGCCAAATCGGTCCTCCACCCCGAGCTGTCGCGCGAGCTTGCCGAGATGCGGCGCGTGAAGGAGGAGCACGCGCGGCGGCTCGCGGCGATGCTTCGCGCGCTTCGGGACGACCGGGCGAAGCGTCCCTAGCCCCGTTTGACGACGATCGTCAGAACGTCGCCGTCGGCAAGGCCGTGCTCGAGCCCCACCGTCTGCTCCTTGAACTTCGCGCTGTCGCCCGTCACGATGGCGTACCGGAACTTCGAGCGCCACTCGCGGTGCAGCCGGTCGCACACGTCGCCCACCGTGGCGCCGGCGCGGACGATGAGGGGCTCGACGAGGTCCGCCTCGCGGCCCGGGGGCTTGAGGAAGATCTGGACGAAACCGAGCTTGCCGTAGATCGCCTCCTTGAGATCGTCGAGGCCCACGCCCTTTTCCGCGCTGAAGGGGACGACCGTCCATCCCTTCGCCGCGTAACGCTCGACCGTCTCGCGGCGCGTCTCCTCGTCGACGAGGTCGATCTTGCTTACGGCAAGGATGGAGGGAATGTACACGCGGTTGCCCGCCAAGGCGTCGATGAGGTCGTCCTGCGTGGCGTTCTGCCGAAGCACGACCGTCGCGTTGATGAGGCCAAACTCGCGGCAGATGTCCTTCACGAGCGGCTCGTCGAGATGGGTGAGCTTGACCGTGCTGTTGACCACGAGGCCCCCTCGGTCGCTCTTCACGAACTGGATGTTGGGGGGCTTCGCGTTCACGCGGATGTTGGCTGTCCACAGCTCCTCGAGGAGCGCCTCGAACTGGCCCGGATTGAAGGCGTCGACGAGAAGCAGGATGAGGTCCACCCCGCGGGCCACCGAGAGCACCTCGCGCCCGCGGCCGCGTCCCTTGGCGGCGCCTCGGATGATGCCGGGCATGTCGAGGATCTGGATGTCCGCGCCGCGGTATTCGAGGAGGCCGGGGATCACGTCGAGCGTGGTGAACTCGTACGCCGCCGTCTCGCTCTTTGCGTTCGTGAGCTTGTTGAGGAGCGTGGACTTGCCCACGCTTGGGAATCCTACGAGGCTCACGCTTGCGTGCCCGCTCTTCTGCACGGCGTAGCCCTTGCCGCCCCCGCCCGAGGCGGCCTGCCGGCGGACTTGCGTCTCGCGCATCGCGGCGAGCTTTGCCTTGAGCTTGCCGATGTGGTGGCTCGTCGCCTTGTTGTACTTCGTCTTGGCGATCTCCTCCTCGACCGCCTTGATCTCGTCCTCGATGGCCAACGCGGCGCCATCGATCATGGGAATATTTAAGCGGAACCCTCCGCATGCCCGCTGCCATGCCCGAGGAGGTCCACGACGAGCGGTTGGACGAGCTTCGCAAGCGCGCCGAGCAGGCGGCCGCTCGGGTCTCCGAGGAGCAGACCCGGCTCGAGAAGCTGTGGGAGGCGTTCAAGCAGCAGGAGCGCGACCTCCAAGACACGGCCGAGCGGGCCCGCCGCCTAGAGGAGGACCTGCGCGGCAAGGACGACACGGCTTCGCGACTGGAGCAGGAGATCGCTCGGCGCGACGACGAGATCCGCTCGCTCTCCCGCGAGAACGACGCCCTCCACGAGAAGGTGGTGGAGCTCGAGCGGCGCCTCGAGGGCCTCTCCGAGGTCGAGGCCCTGCGGGCCCAATCCGACGAGCTTGCCAAGGTGCACGCGCAGGACGCCGAGCGCCTGGCGAAGCTGTACGCCCTGTACGAGGAGGAGAAGGCCGAGCGCGAGAAGCTCGTGCGCGAGCTTGCCTCGCGCGACGCGTGGTTCGACGAGAACCGCGACGTGCTGAAGACCGTGAGCGCCAAGCTCTCCTGGCGCGGCGCCATGCTCAAGAAGAAAGTATAGCGCGGTTGCCGCTGTGGCGTGGTTGCCGTTTCGGGACCATCGGAAGCTATTAAGCCCCCCGCCCGCCTGAACGGAGGTTGGGGACCACCGATGACCACCGCCGTCCGCGCGTTTTCCGTTGCTACCGTCCTCCTGGGCGCCGCGTTTGCCGGCTGCCTCTTCTCGGGACCCGCCGGGCCGGCCTGCGTCCTCAACCGGATCATCGACGTGCGGATCTCAAGCTCCGAGCCGGTCGAATCCTTCGAGGAGGCCCTCTTTCCGAGCTTCAAGCTCACGCTTCGCACCGAAGGCGACGCGTCGCGCTGGGCGCTCGCGTACAAGGACAAGCAGGGCAACCTGCAGACGAAGACGCTTGCCCAGCTCGGGCTCACCTCTTCCTTTTCCGCCGGCACCGAGCTTCGCGTGCCCGACGTCGCGCTCGACAGCCCAGGCACCGTGCTTCGGGACGGCGAGATCGCCTGCTCGCGAAGCGCAGCGCCGCAGAGCTGGTGGACGGCCGGCGGCGTCCCTCTGGGCCTTGCGCTTGAGCCGGGCGAGAGCCTCGCCTTCCGCCTGGGTTCCAACGGCGAGCTTGCGACCTCGGGTCGCGACATCCGTCTTTTTCCCGAACCCTCGGCGCCCACGCTCGAGCGCGTCACGGCGAGCTTCCGCGTCCAGACGAGCGGAGACGTGTCGCTCGCCTCGGGCAGCGAATTTGCCCCCCTGGCCACGGACTTGGGCCCACGCCAGGCCCGGAACGTGGCCTGGGGTTACTCCACGGCGGCCTCGTTCCCGCTGCTGTTCGATCTTCGCGCAAGCCTCATGGGCCAGACGGTCGAGCTGGGCCTCGAGCTTGCCGACACGCGCGCCGAGTTCACGGCGGCCGGAAACGTCAAGGTGGGCGAGGCGCGCGACCTCCTCTCCTTCGCGGCCGACCGCGGGCAGATCTCGGCCGACGCGACGCTGTACGGCTGGTCGAGCCCCGACGCTCCCTCTCCGTTTCCCGGCTGCGAGGGGCGCTCGCGCGAGGACCGCTGCGAGGTGCCGTCCTTTGGCAACCTGTTCCCGCTGCAGCGCGATCTTCCCGCCTACGCGCTCCCGGTTCCTTCGATCCTTCCCATGCCCGCCGAGCAGCGCGCCGCGCTTGAAGCCTTCCTCGCCGAACGCCTGGAGGTCGGCGACGCGCTCAGCCTCGAGGCGGCCGTAAGCGGCGCCGAGCTCAATCGCGGCGCGTTCGCTTCCCTGTGGCCGGCCGACTTCCGCGGACGCATGCGCTTCTCCATGGAAGTGACGGGGTTGCGCGACGTGACCGTCGCCGCCGGGACGTTCCCCGCGGTGGAGATCGTGCAGCAGCTGCGCGTCGAAGCGAGCGCCACGGGAGGCGCGGGCGCGGCGGCCCTCGAGCTTCGCGAAACGCTTGCGCGCACGACCGTCCGGCTGCATCGCGACACGTTCGTGCCGCTGCAGGTGGAAAGCGAGGTGCCGGTGAACATGAACGAGCTTGCGCGCAAGGTCCTTCGCTCGATCCCGGCGAATCTCTGGCCCGCGGGACCCCCGAACCTCGACAACCTGTCCTTCACGCTCGACGGCCGATCCACGCTCGAGCTTTCGCGCATGACGGGGTCGCCCCGCATGGCGCCGTGGGTCGCCGTGTCGCTCGCGTACGCGCTTCCGGCGTTTTCCGCCGCCGGTCTGACCGCGGTCGGCAACGCGTTCGGGGGCGACTCGATGCCGGAAAACATCCAACCGTCGCCCGTGCAGGCCACGGTCGTGGCCTCGGCGACCGACCGGGATGGGGACTCGCGCACGGACACGATCCGGCTTTTCCTTGCCGACTCGCCGGAGGCGCCCTTTGGCGGCGAGCACGTGTACGTTTCCGTGGACGGCTTCGACACGCAGCCGTGCGCCGTGCTTCCCACCGGCACGCCCCCGGCGTACGCCTGCGCGGAGCCGCTCGGGTATGGGTCCTACTGGCACAACGGCGCGGTCATCTACGTTGCGTGCACGGCGACTGGCGAGAATGCCGTTTTCGTGGCCATCCGGGGGGCGGTCGTCTTGGCGCAGGCCGTGCGATGCGACCAGTCTTCCCCGGCGACGCCTCCGTCCCCGACCCCGAGCGTGGAATCCATCGTCGGCATGCGCAGCTCCACGACGTCCGACGGGATCGACCAAACCGAGATCTATCTCTCGTTGCCCCCGTCCTCGACCGCGCTTTGGCTTGACGAGCTTGCCCTTGTGATCGAGGCCGATGATTGGTCCTACCTCGTCCTGGGCGACGAACCCACCGAGGAAACATTTGCGGTGACTGCCATCCGCGACGCGGACGGCTCCCTGGAGGAGGGCTCGATGACCGCCGGTGATCTCGTCAAGATCACCGTCTCAAACGCGCTCGCGGGCCAGCGGTGGCCGCCCCGAACGGCGGTCACGTTGCACTTCCATCCGGGCGAGGCGGACCCGGTTTCCGTCGGTTTCGTCACGCCGCCCACCTACGGCTCGGACACGGTCATCGCCCTGCGGTGAGCCCACCCTTTCCGCAAGCCTTTAGCGGCGCGGACTGCTGCGAAGGGTGCAAACGCCCATGCCCGGCGCCTCCCGTGCCCTCGTCGTCCTGGCCCTCCTGAGCGCAAGCCTCGCCGGGTGCTTTGCGCCCTCGCCGGGAGCCCCGCCCTGCGGCATCGCCCGCATCGTGGAGGTCACAAGCGCGCCGCAGGCCGACGAGGAGGCGAGCGTGCAGACGAGCTTCCGCGTGACGCTCCACCAAGCCGGCGACGGCCGCGCGTGGACCGTGTCGTACACCGACGAGCGCGGGGAGAACCGCACGCGAGCGCTTGCCGAGCTGGGGCTTGCGGCCTTCTCGCCGGGAGCACAGGTCGTGGTTCCCGACGCGCGCCTTGCAAGCGCAGCCGTGGTCCGCAACGGCGACGCGGTCGCCTGCCAGCGGCATCCCGCGGGCGAGCCTTGGTGGACGCTCGACGGGACCCCGACCGGGGTTCTCCTTGCGCCCGGCGCGCAGCTTCGCTTCGCGCTCTCTTCCAACGGCGAGTTTGGCGTCTCCGGGTCCGATCTGAGGTTGGGCGACGGAAGCAGCGCCGTCCTGGAGCGGTTCCACGCGGGCCTGCGCTACGAGATGGGCGGCGAGCTTGCGCTTGCCGCGGGACAGGATCTTGTTCCCTGGGGCGGCGGGCGCGAGGCGCGCAACGTGACGTGGTCCCTCTCGTCGCTGGCGCGGTTCCCCTCGCTTCTCGAGTTCCGCTCGAACGTGTCCAACCGGTCGGTCGAGTCGGGCCTCGAGGTCGCGCAGACCGCGGCCCACGTGGCCGCCTCGGGCGCGCTTGCGGTCGACGCGTCGCGCCGGATCCTCTCGCTTGCGCTTGCGCGGGGCTCCGTGGACGTCGACGCCACGATCTACGGCTGGACGAGCGATCCGTCCTTCCCCGTCACGCCCGGCTGCGAGGGGAAGACCCGGCAGGACCGTTGCGAGCCGGAGGGCTTCGACGGCATGTTCCCGATCCTGTACGACCTGCGGCCCGGGATCCACGTCGTCCAGCCGCGCGGGCGCCCGCCCGATGCGGCCACGCTTGCCTCCTTCGAAGCGTTCCTCGCCCACGGGGTCGAGCCCGGCGACGCGCTCTCCGTCGTCGTCGCAGTCACGGGGGCCGACCTCAACGCCGCCGGCTTCTCGTCGCAGCGCTGGCCGGCCGACCTCGCGGGCTCGCTGCGGTTCCGGCTCGAGGCCACGCGCGTTGTCGACGTCTCGGTGCCCGCCGGAACCTTCCCGGCCGTGGAGCTCGCGCAGGAGATGCGCCTGGAGGCGTCCACGGAGGGCGAGCCCGGGTCCTTGCTTGGCCCCGTCCGGCTCGACGAGACCGTAAGCCAGGCCACCGTCCACCTCCACCGCTTCACGTTCGTGCCGCTTCGCGTCGAGAGCCAATCGCCGGTCGCCTTCGACGCCCTCGTCGAGACGCTTCTTCGCGCTCTGCCCGAATCGACGTGGGGAGCGCTCGGGCGTCCGGACCTGTCCGCGATGGACTTCCTGCTGTCGGGACGCTCGCGCGTCGAGCTGTCGCAGGTCTCGGGCGAGAGCCGAATGTCGGCTTGGGCCGCCGTCGCGTTCGCGCAGGCGCTGCCGGCCGTGGCCACGGCGAGCCTCGCGCTCGTCGGCCCGTCGCTTGCTCCGCCGGGCGCGGGTGGGGGAAACGGCCCGCCGCAGGGGCTCCTCTCGTCGGGGACGATCGATCGCGACGCGAACGCGCGAAACGACACGGTTTGGCTGCAGCTTGCCGTAGGCGGTCCCTACCGGCCCGCCGAGGTGCGGGTCTTCGTGGACGGCTTTCCGCTTGCGCTCGAGGAGATCTGCACGGTCGAGCCGCGCGGCGCGCCGGACGCCTTTTCTTGCGACGCCGCGTTCGAATCGGGCTTCTGGCTGGCCGGCCAACGCCTGTACGTGGATTGCCGCGAGGGCGAGAACGAGGTCGTCGTCTTCCTGCGCGACGCCGTCGCGTACGGCGCCCTTGTCCCCTGCACCGAATAGCGGCCTACCGCACCTTCGCGCCCGCGTCGACGTCGGCCGCCGGCGCAAGCGGTGCGATGCGGCCTTGCGCGTCCTCGGCGGCCAGGAGCATGCCCTGGCTCTCCACGCCGCGAAGCGTGGCCGGCGCCAGGTTCGCCACGATGACGACGCGCTTTCCAAGAAGCGCCTCGCGCGCGACGTGCCCCCTCAGACCCGCCACGATCTGCCGCTCGCCATCGCCAAGGTCCACCTTGAGCACGTACAGCTTGTCGGCCTTCGGGTGGTCCTCGACGGACGTCACGAGGCCGACGCGGAGGTCGAGCTTCGCGAACTCGTCGATCGAGACCAAGGGCGTGCGCGCGGGGGGCTGGGCGGCCGGGCCCTTGGGCGCGGAGCCGGCCGACGGGGGCGACGACGGGGTCACGGGGGTTCCCTCCAAAAGGTCCTTCATGGTGGCGAGGTCGATCTTGCGGAACAGCGCGCGCGGCGCTCCAAGGCGCTGGCCGGGCGGAACCGGAACGACGCCCGAGGGCCAGCGCTGCGAGGCGACTTCGCCCTCCTCGCCCAGCTGCTCCCAGAGGTCCTGGGCGGCGCGGGGAAGAAACGGCGAGGCGCACAGCGCGAAGGTCTTCACGAGCGAGAGGAGCTCGCGAACGTCGGCGCCGCAGCGCTCCTTGTCTTGCTTGAGCGACTGCCAGGGGGCAAGCTCCTGGAACCACTTGTTGGCGAGCATCGCCGCGGCCATGAGCGATTTCAGAGCGTCCTTGAAGCGGCAGGCTTCGAGGTGGGGCCCGATCTGCGCGAGCTCCTGGGCGATGGTCGCCGGGGGCGGGGACCCGGAGCCTCCCCGGGGCACGGCGCCTTCGAAGTTGGCGTGCGCGAAGGTGAGCGTGCGGTGGCAGAAGTTGCCAAACGCCGCCACGAGTTCGTCGTTCACCTTGCGCGCGAACTCCTCCCAGAGGAAGTCGGCGTCGCGCGATTCGGGCATGTTGGCGCACAGGTAGTACCGGACCGCGTCGGCCTGGAAGCGGTCGGTCGCGTCCTTCACGAGGATGAGGTTGCCTCGGCTCTTGCTGAACTTGCTTCCCGAGAAGGTCATGAACTCGTTGGCCGGCACGTCCCACGGGAGCTGGTAGGCCTCGCCCTTGCCGTTGGCGTAGCCGAGGATCATGGCGGGCCAGACGATCGTGTGGAACGGGATGTTGTCCTTGCCAAGGAAATAGTAGTGCCGCGCGCGCGGGTTCACCCACCATTCCCGCCACGCGTCCGGCTTGCCCTCGCGCTGGGCCCACTCCTTGGCCGCCGACAGGTAGCCCACGACGGCCTCGAACCAAACGTAGACGCGCTTGTCGGCGAGGCTTGGGTCCTGGCGCTCGATCTCCGCGGGGAGCCGCACGCCGTAGGTCATGTCGCGCGTGATCGCGCGCTCCTTGAGCCCCTCGGAGAGCCAGTTGCGCGTGAAGTGGATCGTGTTGGGCCGCCAGCTTGCGGCCTTGGCCTGCTCCTGCGTCCACTTCGAGAGCGCCTGCGAAAAGCGCGGAAGGAGCAGGAAGAAATGCTCCGTGTCACGAAACTCGGGGGCCGCGCCCGACACCTTGCTCCGCGGGTCCAGAAGCTCCTGCGGGTCGAGCGTCCGGCCGCACGCGTCGCACTGGTCGCCCCGCGCGTCGGGCGCGCGACAGTGCGGACAGGTTCCCTCGACGTAGCGGTCGGGCAGGAAGCGCTTGGCCTTGGGATCGTAGGGCGCCCGCATGGTCCGTCGCGCGATGTCGCCGCGCGCAAGGAGCGTGCCGAAAACGTCGTGCACGGTGTCCGCGTGGTTCTTCGTGGCCGTCGTCGTGAAGAGGTCGAAGCGGATGTCAAGGGCCGAAAGCGCCTCGACGTGCTCGCGGTGGTACCGCGCGGCGAGCTCCTGCGGCGGCACGCCCTCCTGCTCCGCCTTGAGAAGGATGGGCGTCCCGTGCATGTCGCTTCCCGACACCATGAGCACGGGGCTTCCGGCCATGCGGTGGTAGCGTGCGAAGAGATCGGGCGGCAGGAGCGAGCCTGCCACGTGTCCGAGGTGCAGGGGACCGTTGGCGTAGGGCCAAGCGACGGCGACGAGAACGGGGCGACGCGGCGCTCCCGCGGAGCCGGACATCGCCGCCGCTACGTGGTCGCCCGGCATAAAGCATGCGGGAATCCGCGCGACTACCCTTCGCGCCAGGCGAACAGCTCGAGCTGGTAGATGGGGCTTGCGGGCACCGACCGCCCCGGCGGAGCGACGACAAACGTGTCCACCGCCCGCACGGTGAGCGGGAAGGACGTCGACGGGTCGCCTTCGTTCACGGCGCGCACGGTGGCCTCGGCGACGACGAGGTACGGCCCCCAGAGCGCCGAGCTTGCCACCTCGGCGGAGAACCGGAGGGTCCCGTTTGCGAGCACCTCGGCGCCAAGGACGGGCGAAGACCAGGCCTTCCCAGGAACGGCGCCGGGCACGGGCGGAAGGACCGTGACGTTGATCCACGCGTGCGAGGCTTCGATGCGCCAACCGTCGCGCGACCGCACCGTGCCCGAGGGCTGCGTGCAACGGACGGCAAGCGGTTCCGCGCTCGCGAGTCCGGGCGCAACGCAGTCGCCGGCGGGGTCGACCTCGTCGTGGAACAAGCGAAGGAAGCGGCGGGCGTCGACGACGCCATAAGCCGCCTGCCCGGGGAAGATGGCGCGCGCGTCCAGCCGGACCGTCGTGGAGGCGGCCGCGTCCAGCGTCTCGTTGGCAAACGCGGAGGCCCCCGAATGCACGCGATACGACGCGTTTCCGGGGAGATCCTGCCGCAGCCAAGAGGCCTGCGAGAGCGCCGAGCGAACGGCCGCGGCCGTGGGATAGCCCGGGCCGGGCGAGCCGGCCTGCCAGGGGACGGAAGTCTCGCGCACGCCCGGAACGGACGCCTCGCGTGCTTGCGCGAGGTGGCCGCTTCCCGCAAACAGGATCGAAAGGTTCGCGTCGGGGGGCGGCGGCGCGGCCCGCGGCGAGCCCGTCACGCCAAGCACGAGATCGACGGCCGATCGCGCGTCGACGTCAAGCGGCGGCGAGAAGCTTGCGATCCAGTCGCCCGGCGCCTCGAACGTCCACGCGAGCGTGCCCCCCCACGATCCGTCGCCCACGCTTGCCGTGCGGAGCGCCAGAACGCGTTGCGGATCGGCCGCCAGGCGCGCGCGTTCCAGGGTCACGGCGTCGTCGGTGGGGTTCACGTACGTCGCCGTCCAAAGGCCCTCGGCGCCCGCCCCGGTGGACGTGGGGCTGCGCGCGTGGAGGCCTTCGAGCGGATTGGCGACGGCGCCGTTCCACGGGAACCCGAGAAGCTCGACCACGCAGGCGCACCCGCCGCGGACGCCCGGCGAGGCCCAGCGCACGTCCGCGACGTGGAACGCGGCGCGGTTGCTCGCGTTTGCGCTCGCGGTGACATGGAAGGGAACGGACGCGCCGGAGAGGTCCGCGGCAAGACGGGCTCGCACGAGCCAGTGCGTCCCGTTGTCCTGGACGGAGACGTTGTTCCATTGCGAGGCGGGACCCACGCTTGCCGGCGCGGGCTCGAGGAAGCCGGCCGGATGCCTCGGGAGGCGAACCTCAAGCGTCGTTCCCGCCGGAATCGCGCGTCCCTGCCACTCGGTCACGCGGAAATGGAGCGTCGCGTTCACGCTTCCGCATCCCGCCGACGCGTTCACGATCCCGCAGACGCGCACGAGCCCGCGCTCCGCGCCCAAGGCATCGAGGAGCGAAACGGACGCGTAGGGCCCGTCGCTTCCCGCCGCAAGCGCGTGCGAGGAGACAAACGTCGTGACCAGAGGCTCGGCGCCCGGGTGCGGGCGCGCGCGGTCGAGCGAGATCGTCACGGTGTCCGAGGCGTACAGCAGGTTGCTGTGGTGGACGCCGGCCGCCGCGAACCGGCCGGTCATCGACGCGCCGTCCAGCGGCTCGAACCGCGGCACGACGGCAAGGTAGCTCCACTTGGGCTGGAACGCCGTGGTCGCGCTTGCCGTCTCCACGGAGCGAAGCGGCGTCTCCCCGCACAGCTGCGCGCCGCCTCCGCCCGTCTCGACGCGGACGCCAAAGCGCGTGTCCAGCGGAAGTAGCGTGCGCAGGCGCGCCGACAGGAGGCTGCAATCGCCTGCGGCCGCAAGCGTCACGGCTTCTGCAAGCGCGTTCTCGTAGCTCTCGTTCAAGGCCGGCTGCAGGACGAGCGAGCGCAGCGCGTCCGACGCGCGGGTCGAAAGCTCTCCCTGCGAGCCGATCGTCGGGCGAGCGGGCTGCTGGAGCGTGTACAGGAAGGCGATCGCCCCGAAGACAAGCAGCGCAACGAGAATCGCCTCGAGCACCACGATGCTTCCCCGGTCACCCCGGCCCACGGCATGGAACCGGGCTCCTCTCGTATAAGAAACGGTCGATCGGCGGGTTTCCCAATGGAACCGCATGGCGCAAGGTTCATCCCTCGATTACCGATGGTTATTCATCATGGCGTACGAGATTCCCTCGGGCGACGACCTCAAGCGATGGCGCGCAAGCCTCGGGCTTACCCAAGCGGAGGTCGCCCGCCGGGCGGGCGTGAGCCAACCCCTCATCGCACGCATTGAGCGCGGCACCGTCGACCCCCGCGCGAGCACGCTTCGCTCCGTCCTGCGCGCCCTCTCCACCGCCGAGCGCGCCGACGTGCGCGTGCGCGAGGTCATGACGGCGCCCATCGTCGCCGCGCGCGCCACCGACTCGCTCCTGAAGGCGGTCGAGATCATGCGCGAGAACGACTTCTCCCAGCTGCCCGTCGTCTCGAAGGGCGCGCCCGTCGGGAGCCTCTCCGAGCGCGCGATCCTCCAGCGTCTGCACGAGGCCAAAGACCCCAAGGAGCTCGCGCTCGTTCCCGTCGAGAGCATCATGGGGCCGGCCTTTCCCGCCGTCGACGCCGACGAGCCCCTCGACGCCGCCTACGGCATGCTCGAGCAGCACCCCGCGCTTCTCGTCATGGAACGCGGGCGACCCGTCGGACTCGTGACGAAGGCCGACGTGCTGAAGCTCGTGGGAAAGGGCGGGACGCGCTAGCGGGCGCCGCGGGACGCGAAACGTTTATGTGACGACCCGTGGACTCGAACCCCGGGAGGCAACGGCATCCGGTCCCGTATCACGATCCCGTCGATGGCTGGGGTCCTTCTCCTCGGCTCGCTCTTGCCATGGTCGGGCGTCGGCGCGAGCGAGGGCAGTCTTCCGGCGGGCTGCGCAGCTTCGGATCGGCTCGTCGCCTGCGAGTGGAGCTTCGAGCTTGCCGTGGGCGCGATCGCGCGCACGACGCTAAACGGCATTCCGCCCTCCATCGTGGAGATCCGCGTCGTGCCCGAGGGTCCCGCCACCTATTCGTGGTTCGTGTACGACCCGGTCGACGGAACAAGGAGCGTCTGGGGCGGCGGCATGGCGGGCGCGGAATCCTCCCAAACGGCCTTCGCCGACTTTCCCGAGCCCAACGATTACGTGTTCGAGCTGCGGCACGTCCCGACTGCGCAGGCGCCGCCTGTGGGCCCGACCGTCGCCTTCCGGGCGGTCGCCGTTTTCCACGATGCGCGCGGACGCATTCCGACCGACGAGATCGCGGGCAGCCCAGCGGACCCCCAAATCGTCGACGGGGCGGGCGACCAGGAGGGCCCGCGCTTCTTCGACGTGACGGGCGGCTGGTTCCACCAAGAGCATCTGGACTCCGGCGTCCTGGAGGTGGGCCTCCTTGCGCCAAACCTTCGCGAGCTACGGCTTGCGCCGCAGGACCACGTCTTCTACCAGGTCTCGTTCGCGCTCCTTGGCTCGCGCTACGACGTGGCCTGGACCGTCGCCCACGAGGCAAACCCGCTGCGCGGCGTGGTCCAAGGCCCCTACGGGCGGTGGGAAGGTTTTCTCGTCAAGAACGGCGAGGTCGTATCGTTCTTCTCTCCCGTCCTGGACGACCGCGCGGGGACGCTTGCGGCCCGGATCGGGCTTGCAACCATCGGAAACCCTCCCCCCGGCCTGCTCTTTGCAAACGTCAGCATCGCCGCCGGGGACGCCGTCCTCACGCCGGGCGTCGTCACGGCCGTCGGCACGACTGCGCTGCCTTTCTCGAAGGTGCGCGACGTCTCCTCCGACACGCTGCGGCCCTTTGCCGTGGGCGGCCCTGCCATCTGGCGGTCCCTGCGCGTCCAGCCCGCCGAGG
>DATLFM010000002.1 GCA_035541015.1 Candidatus Thermoplasmatota archaeon | reverse complement strand
CGCTGGACGTTGACGCGGCTCCAGGTGCTGCCGGGCTTTCGCGGCGTGAAGCGGATCGCGTAGGCGTCGGGACCCAGGCCCTTTCGGACGCCGTCGATCCAGCCGTAGCAGAGCGCCTGGTCCACCGATTCGGGCCAGCTGACGCTGGCCTTTCCGCTGGCGACCTTGTGGTATCCGACCCACAGCTCCGTTGCCGTCGCGTGGTGCTTTGCGAGCCAGGCGCGGAGCTTCGCGGGCGTCTCGAAGAAGACGGGTTTCGGCGGGGCGGCCATGGGCGGCCAACGGGCGGCGCGGCGAAAAACGCTTCCGTTGTGCGCGTGCTCGTTGCGGGCCCTGGGTCACGGTCCTACGGCGCGTCCCTCTCGCAGATCGGGACCGCGCCGCGCCACACGTCGCGCGACGTCCGGAACTGCGCCGCGAAATGCTCTTCCGCCCCGGGCTCGCGCGCGGTCAGGATTTGGACGATGCGCAGGAGAGTCTCGTCGCCTCCGTTTGCCGGATAGGCCGCGAACTCGTCGAAGATGTTGTAGCCCCGCGCGTCGAGCCCTTCGAAGGTCCAGCGGCCGTCGGGCAGCACGCGGAGGATCTCCCGCGCGAGGACGACGCTCCCGTCCGGCCGTCGCCAGTGCGCCTCGAGCTCCGAACCGTCGTGCCAGCGCGCGAGCGTGCGGATGCGGAAGGGGCGTTCCTCCGGGTCCTTGGCCGTGTAGTCGTCGGGAAGCTCGGTCCACCACGCGCGGACGGATTTTGGGCTGCGGCGGATGGAAAGCTCGACCTCGATCCGCTGCGCCGGATTGGGGATCATGCCCGCGCAGGGAGCCGTGGAGCGAAAAACTCGGCGACGTCCCCGTTTTTGCGTGGGATCAACGGATTGCGCCCGCGCGAAGTTCACGCCGCCGGGCGGAGCGCCGAGGAACGACACCGGCAAGGATGTCCGAGTTTGGAGGATCGTGAATGGCACCTGGAAACTGCTGGCCGACATCTGGAACTTGGACCTGCACCTGCCTCCCCCCAAGTAAGGCCGAACCCGAGGGCCCCGGTGCCCGGCGACACCCGCCCCGGCGAGGCGCCCGTCCTTGGACGCAACGGTTTTTACGTTTGGCGCGATTTCGCCGGCCTGATGGTCGCCCGAAGGTCGGCCGCGCGTCCGGCGGTTCGACGCGCGCCTGGAAGAAAGCCGGCAGCCGGAACGCGCGCGCAAGGCCGGCGGCCGGGCGATCCGCGTCCCGACAAGGGCGATGGCGAGGCCGCCGTCCGCGCCCGCATCGCGAAGCTGCCGCAAGGGTCGCGCGCGATGGTGGCGAAGATCCATTCGATTCTCCGCAAGCGGGCGCCTGACCTTGCGCCGACGGTCAAGTGGGGCCACCTTGTGTATCTGCGGAACGGCAAGATGGTGCTGTACGTCGCCGGGCACACGAAGCACGCGCGCTTTGGCCGCATGGCGAAGGGCATGCCGTCGGTGGAGTTCCGCGACGTCGGCGAAGTGAACGAGCGCAGCGTCGCGGGGGTCCTAAGAGACGTCCCGCGGTAGGCCGTATGCCGCTTCTTGCTGCACAACGGGAACTCCGGGCGCTTGCCTCCCCCGCTCGGGCGCGCGTCAACGCCGGGTATTTCAAAACGGGCAAGGGCGCGTACGCGGAGGGTCAAAAGTTCCTGGGCGTGCGCAATCCGCAGATGCGAGCGCTTGCCCGCGAGCACCGGGACCTTCCGCTTGGCGAGGTCGGGCGCATGCTAGCCTCGGAGTGGTACGAGGACCGCGCCCTTGCGCTTCTTGTGCTGGGCGAGCAGGTCCGTCGCGCCGACGAGACGGGCCGGCGGCGGATCGCGGCGTTCTACCTTCGCAACCTCGACCGCGTCGACAATTGGGCCCTCGTGGACCTGTCGGCCCCGTACGTCCTTGGGCCCTACCTCGAGCGACGTTCGCGGGCGATCCTGGACCGGCTCGCGGGCTCGCGGAACCTCTGGCGGCGACGCGTTGCCATGGTGACGACCCAGCATTTCATCCGGCGGGGGGAGACCGGCGACGCCCTGCGGATCGCGCGCCTGCTCCTCGACGACGAGCACGACCTCATCCACAAGGCCGTGGGCTGGATGCTCCGCGAAGTGGGCGAGCGCACCCCCGGCGATCTTGGCGCGTTCCTCGACCGGCACGCGGCGAGCATGCCTCGCACCATGCTGCGGTACGCGATCGAGAAGCTCCCCGCGGCCACGCGACGGCGCTACCTGGACGCGCGCGCCAAGCGGCGGGTTGCTTCCGCGCGACCGAAGCGTTAATCGCGCGCGCGCCGCTGCGGGCCCGTGGCTCCCGCCGCCTCGGGCTACCTTCTCCTCCTCGTCACGTCGCTTGGCTGGAGCGGCGCGTGGATCGTGGCCCGGGCCGCCGCGCACGAGGTTTCTCCGCTTGCGGCGACGGTCGGGCGGTTTGCGATTGCGGCCGTGGCGCTCCTGCCGGCCTGGTACCTCCTCGACCGCGGCCGGGACTTCCGTCCCACGCGGCGGGAGGTCCTGCTGCTTCTGGCCATGGCCGGGACGGGCATCGTGGGATACACGGTTCTTTTTCTGAACGGCGTACGCTTCGCCCCGGCAAGCGACGGCGCCATCGTGACGCCTGCGCTTGCGGGCGTCTTTGGCATGCTGCTTGCGTGGCCGGCGCTGGGCCACCGGCCCACGGGGGCCGAGGCGGCCGGCGCGGCGCTTGCCCTCTCGGGCGTGATCCTCGTCGGCTGGGGGGTCCTTCGCGCCGAGGGGCTGGGCTCCGATCGCGCGCTCGGTGACGGCCTCTTTGTCCTGGCCGCGGGCGCTTGGGGCGTGTACACCGTGCTGGGGCGTCGCGCCTCCGACCGCATCCCCGCCGTGACGGGCATCCTCGCCGCAAGCGCGCTGGGGGCCCTTCTCTTCGCGCCCGTCGTCCTCGCCATCGAAGGGCCGGCGGTGTTCGCCGGATGGAGCGCGCTCGCATGGGCGAACGTCCTGTACCTTGGCGTGGGAGCGACGGCGGTCGCGTTCGTCACCTTCTACCTTGGCGTGCAGCGGGTCGGCGTGGCGCGCGCGGCGCCCTTCTTCGGTCTCGTTCCCGTCTTCGCCGTGCTGCAAGCCGCTTGGATCCTCGGAGAGGAGCTTACCTTGCTTCATGCGGCCGGAGGAGCGCTCGTGGTCGCGGGCATTGCGCTTCCGCCGCTCCTTGCGCGGCGCGCTTCGCGGCGCGCCGCGTCGCGCCTGGCCGGGCCTGCCGGCCCGGGCCCCTGACCTGCGCGAAAGGCTATCCGGTTGATCTCGTCGCGACGACGCGCAGCTTTTGGAACTTCCTCTCGTGCGCGCGCGGCTCGCGGGCCGAGCTCTCCACGATGGCAAAGCCCGCATCCCGCGTCCGCGCGAGCAGGTCGTCCATCGGCATGACGCGGAAGAGCGCCGCTACGCCCGGTTCGGACGGCGGCCCGCCCTGCGCGACCACGAACAGGACGCCTCCCGGCGCAAGCCAGCGATGGCAGTCGGCAAGGGCCGCGTCGAACTCCTTGCTTGGAAGGAAGATGAGCGAGTAGAGCGCCGTCACCGCGTCGAACGATCCCGGTTCGAACCGCAGCGAGCGGATGTCCGCGAGTCGAAAGTCGACGGCCGGGAACTCGCGCCCAACATGCTCTCCATCGCGCGGCGTCCACGGCGAGCACGCGGTGGCCAAGCTCCGACAGGCGGTTTGCCTCCACGCCGGGTCCGCACCCGAGGTCGAGGACGCGGCTTCCCGGGCGCAGGTGCGGCACCACGACCGCGAGGTCTTCGGACGGCGCTTGGTTGCGCGCAAAGTACGAAGCCGCGTCCTGGTCGAACCACGCGACGGCGTCGTCGGTCATAAGCGAGGACGGGATGGCGCTTGGGCCCGTAAAGGTTGGCGACCGGCGGTTAGGGCGCCGTTCCCGCGCCCGTCGGGCGGTCGCCGGGGCCTCCCGGCGGAGAGGTCGCCAGGGGCGAGATCGAGGACGTCGCGGATGCCGCGACCCCGCTTACGGTACCCTCGGTGCCCAAAGTGTCGACGAGGTGCGCGCGCAGCATCCAGGCGGTCTTCTCGTGCCCGCGAAGGATTCCGGACAGGAGGTCCGACGTTCCGTGGTCCTTCCGTTGATCGCTTGCGTCGATGGCGTCCCGGAGGGACCGCGCGACGGTCTCGTGGTCGGCGAGGAGGTCGCAGAGCAGGCCGCATTCGTCGACCCCCTCCGGCGAGCGCTCCTCGATCGAGGAGGACTCGCCGAACTCCCGAAGGGTCGCCCGCGCGATCCCGCCGAGCATGCGGACGCGCTCGGCCACCTCGTCCATGACCTCGTCGAGCTTCTCGTACTGCTCCTCGAGCATCTTGTGCAGGGGGCCAAAGTGGGCGCCGGTCACGTTCCAGTGATAGTTCTTCGTCTTCGCGTAGAGCACGAACTCGTCGGCGAGCAGCCGGTTGAGCGCGTCGACGCCTGCCCGCAAGCCCGTCCGGTCGATCGCGATCTCGATCTCGGTCGCCTCCATCCGTCGAATGGCGGTCATGGGTTGCACGCGACCCCGGCCCGGCTTTAGCCTTGCGGAACGCTCTCCGGCGTGCGCGCGCCGCAAGCTATTTGGCCGCCGTCCGCGTGAGCCAAGCCATGCGCGTGCTCGTCGTCGACAACGGCGGCCAGTGGACCCACCGCGAGTGGCGAGTCCTGAAGTACATCGGGGTGGACACGCAGATCGTCCCCAACACGACGCCCTACGAGAAGCTCGCGGACGTCGACGGCCTGGTTCTGTCGGGCGGCGCGCCGCGCGTGGGCATCGGCGACACGCTGGGCGCCTGCGCGGAGTACCTCGCGAACGCTCCCTTCCCCATCCTTGGCATCTGCGCGGGCCACCAGTTCATGGCCACGCACTACGGCGGCAAGGCGACGCCCGGCGAGGTGCCCGAGTTCGGCACGGCGGAGGTCGTGCGCGACGGGCCGGACGAGACGATCTTCGCCGGGCTGCCCGAGCGGTTCCAGGCGTGGGAGAGCCACAACGACGAGGTCTCGGTCCTGCCCTCCGACTTCGTGCGCCTGGCCCACAGCGAGAACTGCGCCGTGCAGGCCATGAAGCACCGCACGCTGCCTCGCTTCGGCCTCCAGTTCCACCCCGAGGTCGAGCACACGGAGCACGGCGAGCGCATCTTCCGCAACTTCGTCGAGCAGTGCAAGCGTTGAAACGGGGGGTTCCCGTGCAGGAGTTCACGGTCAAGACGCGGGGCGAGGTCGACGTCGTGGACCTCACCGCGGAGGTCGCGCGGCGAGTGCGCGAAAGCGGCGTGACCGAAGGGCTCGCCTGCGTGTTCGTGGCCCACAGCACCTGCGCCGTCACGACGATCGAGTTCGAGCCGGGGCTCGCGCGCGAGGACCTGCCCAAGGCGCTCGACCGGCTCTTCCCCCGGCACGGGCAAGGGCTCGAGTACGGGCACGAGCGGGCCTGGCACGACGGCAACGGCCACAGCCACGTGCGCGCGGCGTTCCTCGGGCCGTCGGTCACCGTTCCCGTGAGCGGAGGCCGGCCGGTCCTGGGCACGTGGCAGCAGATCGTGCTCGTGGAGCTCGACCCCCACCCTCGCGAGCGTCGCGTGATCGTGCAGATCGTCGGCGCGTGAGCTTTACTGCGCAACTGCGCAGTAATCCTAGGTTGGCAGCCGCCCGAAGACCTGCCGGAACCGCGCGAGCGCCTGCCGCTCCGTCGGAAGCCCCGCCTGCGCGCCCACGCGGGCGACCGCGAAGCTTGCCGTCACGGCCCCCATCTTCGCGCACTCGACAAGCGGCCAGTCGCGCAGCAGGCCGTACAGGAAGCCCGAGCGGTGCGCGTCGCCGGCGCCCGTCGGATCGACCGCGCGCGCCGGCACGGCCGGCACCGCCACGCGCGCGCCGTCGGCGTGCACGACCGAGCCTTCCTTGCCGCGCGTCTCCACGACGACGGACAGGCCCGAGTCGAGGAGGTCGCGCACGTCGAGCCGAAGGCCTTTGCGCAGGCGCGCGAGCTCGAACCGGTTGGCAAAGAGCACGTCCGCGCGCGCAAGGCAGGCGGCCACCTCGTCGAGCGGGCGCTGGAAGGTCTCCTGGCCGGGGTCGAACGTCACGAGGTCGCTTCCCCGCATGAGACGAGGGTAGGCGCGAAGCTCGCCGGCGGCAAAGTGCGCGACGTCTGCGCGCGGCGGCACGGCGAGCCGGAGGTCCGCCATGGCTCCGGGCGCGTAGTAGATCGATTGGCGGCCGCGTGGATCCGTGAGGAGGATCGAGGTCGCCGTGGGCCGGCGGGAGAGGACGAGGCCCGCGAGGTCCACGCCGGCGGTGCGCAGCGCCCGTCCGTAGGGCGTCTGCCGGAAGTCAGGGCCCACGGCCGAGACGAGCGTCGGCCGCTCGCCCAGCCGCGCGAGGCCCGCGGCCACGTTGCCGGCGCACCCGCCGGGCGCGATCGCAAGCTCCGTGACGGTTGCGGCCTCGTCGGGGCCCGCCAATCGCGCCGCGCGACCCACGAGGTCGGTCGCCACGGTGCCCACGACGGCGATCGAAAGGCCGGGGGGACGTCTTGCCACGGCGCGGCATCCGCGCGGGGGAACGTGAAGCCTCGCCCGTCCGAAACCTCTTTGCGCCCCCTGCCGCGTTGCCGGCCGTGCGCAGCCGCCACGTGCTCCTTGCCCTCGTCGGCATCACCGCGCTTGCCGCGGCGATGCGGCTGCTGCCGTTTTTCCAGCACGCGGCCTGGGGAAGCGACACGGGCGAGTACTACGCGCTCACGCAGCGCCTCGTCGACACGGGCCGGCTGTCGACCGAGTACGACGGGTGGGGCATCGTCTACGCATACTTCACGGGAGCGTACGTGGTCTCCGGCGCCGTGAGCGCGATCTCCGGCCTCGACGCGTGGACGGCGCTGCGGATCGTGGTCCCGCTGGCCGCGACCGTGACGGTCCCCGGCATCTTCCTCGTCTCACGTGCGCTCTTTGGCGACGACCGCGCGGCGCTTGCCTCGGCCGCGCTCCTTGCCGTCCTCATGCCCCACGTGTTCACGACAAGCCACCCCATGCCCGGCGCGCTCGGCCACGTCTTCATGGTCGGGGCGCTCGTGTTCATGGTCCAAGCGCAACGCGATCGGCCGGCCCTCGTGCTGGCGGCCGCGGCGGCGTTGGCCCTCGTGCCGACGCATCATTTCACCGTGTATTTCCTGCTCCTCGTGCTCGTCGCCTACCCGTTCCTGCGTGGCATGCTCTCGGAGCGCGATGAGATGCCCGACGCGCGGCCGTGGTTTGCAGTCGCGGCGGCGCTTGCCGTGGTCAACTTCGTTTACTGGTGGTTCGCGGCGCCCCCGTTCCTCCTCATCGTGCGCGACGCCATCCGCGTCGCCGAGCTTGCGGTGGTCGGATTCTTTGTCGTGCTTGCGGCCGCCGTGCTTGCGATCCGCGCGCGGCGCAAGCGTCGGCCGTTGCAGTATGCGCCCGCGTGGATGCCGCCGCGGCAAGCGGCGTTGTGGGGCGCGGGCTTCCTTGGCGCGGGCGTCTCGGTCGGCGTCTTCGTCTTCCTCTTTGGCGTGCCGGGGACAAGCGTGCACCCGGACGCGGAGACGGTGGCGTATTTCCTGCCGCTGCTTTCGACGGTCTCGCTCATGGCCGTCGGCCTTTCGTACAGCAAGGGGTACCCGCAGGGGCTTCTCGCCTACGGGTGGACGATCGCCATCTTCGGGAGCTTCCTTGCCGCCTCGGCGGCGCAAAGCACCGTGCTCCTGCCCTACCGCCACACGGAGTACCTGGCCGAGCCCGTCGCCCTCCTGGCGGGCCTGGGCTTCGTGAAGCTGCACGACTTCGGCGCGCGCCTGTGGCCCTCGGCCCGACGCGGCGTCTCCGCGCTTGCCGTCGCCGGCCTTGCCGCGCTTGTCGTGCTCAACGCCGCCACGGCTTATCCCCCGCCCCGGGTCCTTGCGGGCTTCGAGGAGGCGACGTCCCACGAGGAGTTTGCGGCCATCCGGTGGGCGGGCGAGAACCTCGTCCTTTCGGAGGACGCCGTGGTCGCCGCGGACCACCGCGTCTCGAGCCTCCTGTTTGGCGTCGCGGGGCTCAATGCGACCTGGGACTACTCCCGCCTAACGTTCCACGGCGAGTCGTTCGAAGAGGCGCGCGAGGAGATGGAGCGTTTGCGGACGCCAAGCGGCGCAAAGCGCATCGATTACGTCTTCCTGGGAGAAGCGACGCGGCAGGGCGTGGCGCTCTTGCAATGGGAGAACGCCGAGCCCATGTCGCAAGCCGCCGTGGCGAAGTTCGAACGCGCGCCGTTCATCAAGCTGTGCGACTCGGGGAGCGTGCAGATCTACGCGGTGGACTGGCACGGCACGATGCCGACTCGCTCGCCGGTAGGGCCGTGCCGGGCGTAGCGGATCGGCCAGTCGCCGCTAGTCCCACGGGCTGTAGCGGCCGGCGTCGCGAAGAAGGAATAGCACGGCGCCGTCCAAGGCGGCGATCGCCCAGAACAAACTCGAGATCGCGACAAAGAGCGGAAGGAGCGGGGGCTCGGGAGGAAGAGCGATACCGTGTACTAGGACGATGGGCCCGTGGCTGTACGCGCCCAAGGCGACCGAAAGCGCGAGGCCTTTCCGGGCGACGGAACGGGCTCGGACCGTCGCGCCGGGGTGCGCTTGCCAGAGAGGCCCGGCCGCTTCCGTCGCGCGCACGAGGAGGAGCATGCCCACGACCGCGCCCGTCAAGTAGCCCGCCGCGGCCGCGGGCCCGAGGAACGTTCCGAGTCCGGCGATGAGCGTGAAACCGAAGACAAGGAGGACTGCGCCTACGACGGCGGTTGCGCCAAGGGCTGCGGCGGCCGCGCGCCAGTTGCGGCGGACGGGTTGCGGAGGCCAGGCGCGGGGAACGAGCACTCGCGCGCCTGCCTCCGGCCACGAGGACGTGGCCAAATGCGTCACGCGTCGTCACCGCCCTAGGGCGCGCCGCCGCCCTTGGGCGGCGGAGGCCCCTGGATGGGAGGCGGACCGTAGTATTGGTAGTACACGGGGGGTCCAACGTACGGTCGCACGGGCTCCATCATGCCGGCTTGGCGGAACCCGCGATGCAGGAGCGGAAGCCCGAACGCGACTGCGATCGCGGCCGTCGTGAGTGCGGGAACGTCCACGCGCTGGAAGGCGACCAACAACAGCGCCGCGTGGAGCGCGACGAGGATCGCCCCGGCACGGATGGCGGATTCCGGGGCTTGCGTCGCTTGCCCGTTTGCCGGTTGCATGGCTTCACCGAGGAAGACATGCGCGGAGGGCCCCATTGACTCGACGCCGGCACAGTACGCGCGGCGCCCAAGCGTCGGGGCCGGAATCGACTGTACATACCACCTAGCCAAGCCTAGGCCATCGCCCCGCCCTGCAGGAACCCTTCGAGCTCCAGCGTGTCCTGCCAGCGCTCGACGCAGGCGCACGGTTCGATCTCCAAGGCTTCCAGCCGGGCCGTCAGCGAGTAGGCTTCGATCGCTTCGAGGACGCGCTTGTCGCAGGCGCCGCAGTTGTGCGCGCCGCGCGCGCCTCCCGCCCCCACGGGGTCGCAGCGGATGCGCGCGGGGATCTTGCCGTGCGTCCGCCGGATGATCTCCACAAGCGACCAGAGCCAGATGGGCCGGTAGAGCCCGCGCTTCCAGAGGCGCTCGACGAGCGTGCGGCTCTGGACGTTGCAGGCGTTGAGGCTCACGACGTCGCACTCCGAACCGGCCGCAAGCGTGGTGGCCACGGCGTCCTCGAGCGCCTCGCGCTCCGTGAGGAACGGGGGCTTCACGAGAAGGTAGGCCTTCGTGCGGACGCCGTGCGCGCGGCAGGCGCGGCAAGCGGCGACGAAGTCGCCGAAGGTATCGTGCTTGTTGACCGAATACTGAAGGATCGCAGGCCGGGCCGACTCGAGGCCAAACGCGATCTCGAGCTCGACCTCGGGGCGAAGCGCCGCTCGCACCGCGGCCACACGTGCGTCGGTCGCGTGCACCGATTGGGCCTCGAGCGTCACCTTGCGCACGCCCGGGGGGATCTCGGCGAGGATGGCCGCCTGCGCCTCGTCGGGCACCTCGGTTGGATCGAGGAAGCTTCCGCTCGTGTAGATCTTCACGATGGGCTGCCCGCGGTGGGACTCGGCAAGCGCGCGCCGAAACTGGGCGAGGAGCTGCCGCGCCTCCACTTTCCGCACCATGCTGTCGTTCACGTAGCCGCACATCGTGCAGCCGCCCGAGAGGGCCCACGTGCAGCCGCGCGTCTTGAGGATGACGACAAGCGCGTCGAGCACCTGGGCGCCATGGCGCTCGGGCTCGGTCCACACCTTCGTGGGATGCTCGAGGCTTCCCTCGCGCGGCGCAAGCCCCCGGACGTCGCGCATGACGGCGTTGAGCGTCTGCGGGTGGGAAAGGAGGGAAGGGCTAGGCATGGTGCCTCACCCGCACGGCCACGCCGCGAAGGCGCGCGTTCATCTCGGTCGCGCTCGTCTCGGCGATGCCCACGCCGCGGAGCTCGTCACCGTGCCAGAGGAGCACCTCGTCCTCCGGCCGGATGTCCGGCGAGGCGCGCACGATGCCGACGCCGTAGACGCCTCCGCGCGGCACGAAGTCGTCGATCTCCACGCGGTACGCGTCCGACGGGAGACGCCGCGCGCCCTCCATCGTGAGGGAGAGCGTGCCGCGGTCGGGAACGAGCTGCGCCCGCTGTCCGCCGTCGGGCGAGAGGACCTTGAGGTGGGGATACCGGCCGCGAATCGTCGCGCCGTCGACGAGCGCCTCCGCGCCGGCGCCGAATTGCCACCGAGCGCGCGAGGCCATGTCGTCCAACTCGCGCCGACGCCGCGGGACGCCGGGAAGGCCGTTGACGGCGTCCGTGAGCGTCGCAACGAGGCTTTCGAGCGACTTTGCGGAGAGGGGATCGTCGGCGCCCGTGGATTCGAACGAGGAGAGCGCCGGAGCGACCAGGCGCTCCTGGTCGTCGTCCAGGTGCGCGACGACGCGCTCGTAGCGCGCATGCGTGAGGCTCGCGCGGAGCGCATCGGCCACCATGGCGGCCTCGTCGCGGTCCCAGTGGCCGGTGACGGGGAGGTCGTACCGTGCGGCCGGGTACGAGAGCTCAAGCTCCATGGGCACCACGCCAAGCGGCGAGGTCACGACGACCTTGTGGACGGCGCCGAGGTTGGGAACGCGCGCGAGCGCGCGGTCCAGGATGGCGTGCGTTCGGCTGTCGCTGTAGGGCTTCGTCGCGCTGCAGGGCACAAGCAGCAGCACGCGGGCGGACTCCGGCGGGCGGTAGCGCTCCGCCAGTCGGCGGCGGAAGCGCTCGATCTCCGGCCGCTGGAGGCTTTCCTTCCCCGTCGCCCAAAGGGGTGTGCGGCGCAGGATCGGCGCGCGGGCTTCGAAATGCGCGAAGTGGTCGAGGTCGAGGAAACGCAGGAGCGCCGCCTGCTCGGGGGTGCTCCGCGCCCGCATCTCCGCAAGCTCGCGCAGGCGGCCCTGGGCGACGGCCCCGCGCGCGCGGGCAAGCTCCTGGGCCTGCTGCGCAAGGCCGTGCGCAACAAGGCCGGCGAAGGACCGGTCGCGCGCGCGGCAGGCGTCGCACGCGCAGGGAGGCTCGTCGGCCGCCGTCGCGGGGAGCGAACCCTCGGGGAGCACGTACTCGCCGGCGCGCGCGGCAAGCAGGATCGGCAGCGTGTCGAAGAGGTCGATGCCCGCGTAGGCGCAAAGCGCGATCTCCCTCGGGAGGCCAAGGCCGGGGGCGTAGAGGAGGGCGCCGGGTCCGGCCTTCTCGCGAAGGGTCGTCACGGCTTGGGCAAAGCCGCGCGGGTCGCGGAAGAGGGCGGAGGCCGAGGGGAGGGCGACGATGCGACCGGCCTCGACCGCGGCCGGCGCGCGCCGGACAAGCACCGTCGCCGCTTGCGAAGAATCCGCAAGCTCCTCCGCCTTTGCGTCGAGGCGCGCGTCGAATCGCGCGGGGAACGGGACGTCGGCCTCGATGCGAAGGTCCGCCGCCGGATCGGGCGCGCGGGGAAGGAACGCGCTTCCAAGGTCCTGCACCCACGGTTGGCCGCCCACGGGCGGGCGCTCGGAGAGGACAAGCGGCGCCTCGGGCGGCGCGGGCATGCGAGGGGTCTCGACGAAGAGCGCCGCTGGCGTCCGCAGGCGAATGCGGCCCTCCGTCCGGAGGGCGATGCGGGCGGCTGCGTCGCGATGCTGCACCTCGAACATGGGTGGCCGTTGCAGGCGCGGGCGTCCCTTAAAGCTTAGCCGCGTCGAAGCGCGCGGGGAACGGGACGTCGGCCTCGATGCGAA
>DATLFM010000001.1 GCA_035541015.1 Candidatus Thermoplasmatota archaeon | reverse complement strand
CTTGATGGCCACGGGCGCGTGCTCGCGCGAGGACCCGCATCCGAAGTTCTCGCCCGCCACGAGGATGTCGCCCGGTTTCACCTTCTTCGGGAACTCGGGGTCCGCGCCCTCGAGCACGTGCTCGGCGAGCCCCTTGGGGTCGAGGATGGCCAGGTACTTGCCGGGCGTGATCATGTCCGTGTCGATCGAATCGCCAAACGTCCAGGCGCGCCCGGAGAACCGCGTTTCCATGGGAATCGAGCGGACGTAACCCGGGAACGCGCTTGATGGTTTCGTCCGAAAACCTTCAAGTCCGCCCACCCCCTGCCTACCCCGTCCCAATGGCCGATCCTGTCTGGCTTGCCCTCATGCTCGTGGCCGTCGTCGGCCTCGTGCTCCTCAACGCGTTCTTCGTGGCGGCCGAGTTCGCCATCGTCAAAGTGCGCAACACGCAGCTGTCCACGCGCATCCGCGAGGGCGACGCGCGCGCGGCCGTGGCCAAGCGCATCACGGGCCAGCTCGACGCCTACCTTTCCGCCTGCCAGCTTGGCATCACCATCTCCTCGCTGGGCCTGGGCTGGATCGGCGAGCCGGCCGTGGCCGACGTCATCCGGCCCGGATTCGAGGCCCTGGGCGTGAACGAGCCCATCCTGCTCCACGGCGTCGCCTTTGCCATCGCCTTCTCGTTCATCACCTTCCTCCACATCGTCTTTGGCGAGCTTGCCCCCAAGAGCATCGCCATCCGGCACCCCGAGCAGACCGCGCTCCGGCTGGCGCGCGCGCTCGATTTCTTCTTCGTCGTCTTCTCGCCGGCCATCCGCGTCCTCAACCGGGCGTCAAACGCGGTGATCCGCGTGCTCGGGTTCAAGCCCGCCACGTCCACCGAGCAGACCCACTCCTTCGCGGAGATCCGCGAGATCCTCTCCGGGGAGGTCGGCGGACCCACGACGCGCCGCCGCGCCTTCCTGAACCTCTTCGACCTCGCCGAGATGAAGGCGGGCGACGTCATGACGCCCATCACGAGGGTTGTCGCCCTCGACATCCGCAAGAGCCTCGAGGACAACGTGCGCGTGGCCGACGAGGCAGGCTACAGCCGCTTCCCCCTCGTGGACGGCTCGCCCGACAACGTCGTCGGCATGGTCCACTACAAGGACGTCTTCTCGCGCATCATCCGGAAGGACCGGCCCGAGCAGACGCTCCTCGACATCAAGCGCGACATCATGTTCGTGCCGGAGAACCAGAGCGTCGAGAACCTCCTTGCCGAGCTCATCCGGCGCGGGCGGCACATGGCCATGGTCGTGGACGAGCACGGACGGACGATCGGGCTCGTCACGATGGAGGACATCTTCGAGGAGGTCTTCGGCTCCATCCGCGACGAGTTCGACGAGCCCGAGCCCATCGAGCAGGCCTACCGCGTGCTCGGCGAGGGCCACTACCTCGTTGACGGCACCATGACGCTCCACGACCTCGAGGACCTGCTGGGCGCCCCGCTTCGCAAGCCGGGGATCTCGACCGTCTCGGGCTGGATCATCGACCATCTGGGCCGCATGCCGCTGGCCGGCGAGAGCTTCCGGCTCGCGGACGGCTACCAGGTCACCCTGCGCGAGGTCGGACGTCGCCGCGTGAAGGTGGCCGAGTTCCAGCGGCTCAAGGCGCAGGAGAAGGCGGAGGCCTAGGGCGCCCGAACGGACGGCTGGCGGGCCAGCACGGCGTCCACCGCCCGGGGAGAGAGGTGCAGCCGGAGGCGCGCGCCCTCTCGGCGGGGCTCGAGAAGCCCCCACGCCGCAAGCTTGTCGACGTGCCGCTTCACGGCCGGCCGCGTGAGCCCAAGCTCCGTGGCGACGGTCGACGGCGACACGCCTGGCCGGCGCAGCGCCACGGTCAGCACGGCAAGCGACGTGGCGCTCTTGGCCGCGGCAGCCACGCGCTTCTCCACGCAGCCGAACCGGCCGTGGTTCTCAAAGGCACGGAGCCGGCCGTCCAGTCGAAGCACCTCCACAAGACCCAGCTCGTGAAGCACGCGCAGGTGGTGCGTGACGGTCGTATAGTGAAGGCCGGTCGCCGACCGAAGCTCGCCGGCCGTGATGCCCGGCGAAGCCAGCACGAGATCGTGGATGCGGCGGCGTCGCTCCTGATCGAGCGCTCCCTCGCGCACGAGCCTCCGGTACAGCGCCCACAGGGGAATCGCAAGCGCCACCCCGAGCAAGAGCGCGGCCATGACGCCCGATTGGGGGCCCACCGCGCTCGCCGGGCCGGGGCCGGACAGGCCGTAAGCCTTTGCGGCACGGTTGGCCCCGTCAGGTTCGTCGGCGGGCGCGTAGGTCGCGACCAGAGCGGCCTCGTTCGATCCCGCCGCGCGGGGCTCCGGAACGACCCCCGAAACGGCAGAGGCCACGACGGCGCGCCCGCCCTCGACGACGGGCGAGGAGGATTGCGCGCCGCCGTCTTCCGGCCGGAGGTCGACGTGGACGCCAACGCCATCGAGCGC